>CADCIK010000028.1 GCA_902801415.1 uncultured Lachnospiraceae bacterium | reverse complement strand
GCGGGCAACCACTCTCATTTCCTGGAAATGAGCGGAGGCGACATCAATCCCACCGAAATGGTGGCCTCGCTGATCAATCAGAAGCCCACTATCGTCGAGGGCATTCTGTACGCGCAGGAAGTGATCAAGGGCTCCATGACTATGCTGATCATGACGCCCAAAGGGATCTACGCCTCAAGAGACAGATGGGGCAGGACGCCCGCTGTGGTCGGAAAGAAACTGACGGGTTCCGGCTACTGCGTGTGCTTCGAGAGCTTCTCCTTCCTCAACCTCGGCTACATGCCTGAGAAGGAGCTGGGGCCCGGAGAGATCGACTTTATCACGCCGGAAGGATATGAGGTGCTCGTTCCTCCCAGAAAGGATATGCGCATCTGTACTTTCCTGTGGATCTATTACGGATTCCCGGCATCCAGCTATGAGGGTGTCAATGTAGAAGACATGCGCTACGGATGCGGCACCAAGCTCGCTGAGAGAGACCTCAGGCGCGGCAATATCCATCCCGACTGCGTCGCCGGCGTTCCGGATTCCGGCGTAGCTCATGCGATCGGCTATGCGAACAGGTCCGGCGTGGCCTATTCCAGACCCTTCGTCAAGTATACGCCTACATGGCCCAGGTCCTTTATGCCGACCCACCAGAGCCGCAGAGACCTGATCGCCAAGATGAAACTGATCCCGATCCATAAGCTGATCGGCGGAAAGCGCCTCCTTCTGATCGACGATTCGATCGTCCGCGGCACGCAGCTGAGGGAGACGACAGAGTATCTGTACAGCTCAGGCGCGAAGGAGGTTCATATCAGACCGGCCTGCCCGCCTCTGGTATTCGGCTGCAAGTATCTGAACTTCTCCAGATCCGACTCGGAGCAGGAGCTGATCACAAGAAGAAAAATGGAGGTTCTGGAAGGAACATCCAAATTCTCTGATGCGGTCCTGGAAAAATACATCGATCCCGATTCCGACCAGTATCACGCTATGCTTGAAGAGATCCGCAAGGAACTCAATTTCACGTCCCTTCATTATCACCGTCTCGACGATATGATGGACGCGATCGAACTTCCTTCCTGCAATCTCTGCACATACTGCTGGAGCGGAAGAGAGTAAGAACTGAAAAAGGAGCTGCCACATTGAAGTGGCAGCTCTTTTTAATAGTCAGTATTGAATTGTCGAAAGGCGCGGGATCAGCGGACTTTCATGTCCATGTAGGGCAGGTGGCCGCCGATATACTTGGTCGCGGGACGCATGATCTTTCCGTCGTACATCTTGTTCTCGATATTGTGCGCGACCCAGCCCGCAATACGGGCGATAGCGAACAGCGGTGTGAACAGGTCCTCCGGGATGCCCAGCATGGTGTAGGCAAATCCGGAATAGTAGTCCACGTTGGCGCAGATCGGTTTGCCCCTTCTCTCACGGACCATGTCCTTGACGATGCTCTCGAATTTTTCATAGAAAGCATACTTCTCGGGACAACCCTGTTCCTCAGCGAGTGTCTTGCACATGGAGCGGAGCAGTTCGCATCGGGGATCGCTCAGCGTATATACCGCGTGGCCGAATCCGTAGATGAGGCCGGAATTGTCATAATAATCCTTGTCCAGAATGCGGTCCACAATGGAACGGATCAGGTCCTCGTCGCAGGAGTACTTGGTATCCGCGATGATCTGCTGCATCATCTTGTTGACACTGATGTTGGCGCCGCCGTGCTTGGGACCTTTGAGGGATCCGATAGAGCCGCAGATCGCGGAGTAGAGGTCGGTGCCAGTGGAGCCCATGACGACGTTGGTGAAGGTAGAGTTATTACCGCCGCCGTGCTCTGCGTGGATCAAAAGGATCGCGTCGAGCACAGATGCTTCCTGATCGGTGAACTTGCCGTCCGTGCGGAGCATGTAGAGAATGTTCTCGGCAATGGAATACTCCGGTCTGGGATAGTGGATGATCAGCGAATTCCTGTAAAAGTGATGCATCTTGGCAAAATAGGAATAGCAGCCGATCGCGGGGAACTTGGCCACAAGGTCAATTCCCTTGAGCAGTGTCTGGTAGGAATCCTGCGCGTCGGGATCCGGTGCATAATTATACAGAGAGATCGTACAGGACTGCAGTTTGTTCATGAGGTTCCTGGAAGGGTTCCGCAGAATATCGTTGATCAGGAAATCGCCGGGCAGGTCATAGCGGTCGGAGAGACACTTTTTGAAATTGGTAAACTCCGTGCGGTCCGGCAGATAGCCGAACAGGAGCAGAAATACGGTCTCTTCATATCCGCAGTGATGCTGTCTGTTCTTTAAGAGCTCCCGGATGCTGTAGCCCCGGTAGATCAGGTCACCCTCGCAGGGGATGACATTGCCCTGTTCATCCTTTGTGTAGCCGACAACGTCGCAGACTTTGGTAAGTCCTACGCGGACGCCGGTGCCGTCCTCGTTTCGCAGGCCTTTCTTTACGTCGTGTTCGCGAAAGAGCGGGTTGGGAATATCTGTATAGTTAGAGGATCTTCCGAAAAATCGCGCGAGTATATTATCGTCGTGTGGAAAATTCAGATTATTGTCCATATTCGCCTCCTCTTTGAATCATTGTATACAATGATGCATTGTTTCTGCCTATTATAACATGTTCCGTATAAATTAAAACAGGAAATTATGCACGTTATTGAGATTTTTGCCGTTGAAATGGTATCATAGAAAGAGTTTTAAGTATACAATGACTTCCCGAAAAAGGGAAGTGGTCATATACAGGAAGGCCACAGAGAGGCACCATGAGATGAAAACAAACAATAATCCTATAGATGAAAACACAAAAGACATGCAGGAATCGGGCAGCGCTCTGTCATCCAGGCAGAGAGTGATCCTTGACGCGCTCCTCCGGGAATACGAGGTGGCGCTGATGCTGGATCTCGCGAATGACAGTTATGAGATCTTCAAGCTTGCGGAACGATTTGCCAGAACCCTGTCAGGACTTCTCAAAGACCGGTTCTCGGCTACGATGCTGGATATCGCGGACAACTGCATCTATTCTTACGATTATGATCTCTTTGTCGGCGCGGTCAGCCTTGAGAGCCTGCGGAGCCGTTTTGAAAAGGAGGACTTCTCAAGCTTTGTATTCCGCTCGATCACGAGCAGGGGACCTGAGTATTTCCGCATGCGCATGATCAAAGCCAAGGAAGGGCCCAAGGCCTTTATCGGCGTCTCCTGCATCCAGGACGAGATGAGCAGGGAGCTGCAGCAGAGAAGGCTCTTTGAGGGGGCGCTGGATCGAGCGAGGAGCGCGGATTCCGCCAAGAGCACTTTTCTCACCAATATGTCCCATGACATCCGGACTCCTATGAACGCCATCATCGGCTTCACCAATATCGCTTCTGCCCATATTGACGACAAGGAGCGGGTAGAGGACGCGCTGGAGAAGATCCGGACTTCGAGCGATCACCTGCTGAGCCTGATCAACAACGTGCTCGATATGAGCCGGATCGAGAGCGGCCGCATAACCATCGACGAGAAGAAGCGAAACCTGATCACCATTGTCAATAAGATCCAGAATATTCTGCAGCCCCAGATCATCAATAAGAACCTGACCTTTACGATCGATACGGAGAACCTGACTGTACCGGAGGTCTACTGTGATGAAACGAGAGTTACCCAGATCCTGATCAACCTGCTCAGCAACGCGGTCAAGTACACAAATCCGGGCGGTAAAGTCAGCCTGAGTATCAGGCAGAAATCGGCGGGAGTCGGACGCAGGTACTGCGGATATGAATTCCGCGTGACAGACAACGGGATCGGGATCTCCAAAGAGTTTATAAACCGCATATTCGAGCCCTTTGAGAGGGAGATCGGAAGGACGGAGAACAATTCCTTCGGAAGCGGCCTGGGCATGTCGATCGCCAAGGGCATCATCGACATGATGGGCGGCACGATCCGTGTGGAAAGCGAAGAGAATGTAGGCACTCAGTTTGTTGTGGATCTCGAATTCAGACCTGCCCGGGAGACTGAAACGGCAGCGGAGACAGAAGCGGGAGAGATGCGCGGCTTTGATGAGGATACCGACGAGGACATGGCGGTATTCAGAGAGGGCGATGCGCCTTCCGGCAAAGCAAAGACCGAAGTGGGATGGATCGAAGGAAGGCGGCTCCTGCTGGTGGAGGATAATCCGCTCAACAGAGAGATCGCTGAGGAAATGCTGGTCGAGGACGGCTTTAAGGTGGAAGTCGCGGAGAACGGCAGAATTGCGGTACAGATGATCATGAACGCCGATCCCTGGTATTACTCGGCTGTTCTCATGGATATACAGATGCCCGTTATGGACGGATATGAGGCGACAGAGAGGATCCGCTCGCTTTCTGACAGGAGCAGAGCGAGGATCCCTGTCATCGCAATGACAGCCAATGCCTTTAATGAGGACCGCCGCAAGGCAGCTGAGTGCGGCATGGATGCATATATTACCAAACCCGTCGACGTGCTCACGCTGCGCTATGTGCTGCGCAGAGTATTGCGATAAAAGTACAGTAATGACAGCATTTCAGTTCACATAGAAGGGAGACAACAGTATGATTCCTGCATATTCAATCGATCCCGCGAGACAGTATCATATACAGGTGGCAAAGGGCGAGATCGGGAGATACGTCCTCCTGCCCGGTGATCCCAAGCGGTGCGCCAAGATCGCGAAGTATCTGGACGACCCGGTTCTGATCGCAGACAGCCGTGAATATGTCACATACACGGGGACCGTCGACGGCATTCAAGTAAGCGTCTGTTCCACCGGGATCGGCGGACCTTCCGCGGCAATTGCTATGGAAGAGCTCGTCAACTGTGGAGCGGATACCTTTATCCGCGTAGGTACATGCGGAGGCATGCAGCAGCAGGTCCTGAGCGGCGATCTTGTGATCGCGACCGGAGCCGTCCGTATGGAGGGAACAGGTCAGGAATACGCCCCTCTGGAGTATCCTGCCGTTTCCGATTTTGAGGTTTTGAAGGCGCTGGAAGAAGCAGCCGGCAAACTAAGCATGCGAAGGCACATCGGCGTAGTACACTGCAAGGACGCCTTCTACGGACAACACAATCCGGAGCTTCTGCCGCAGAGCAGTATCCTTCTGCAGAAGTGGGACGCCTATATGAAAATGGGGTGTCTGGCATCGGAAATGGAATCTGCGGCGCTCTTTATTGTCAGTAATTACCGCAAGGTCAGATGCGGCACGGTTCTTCTGGTCATGGCCAATCAGACAAGAGCCAAGCTCGGACTTGATAATCCGATCGTCCATGATACGGACTGCGCGATCAGGACCGCGATCGAGGCGGTCAGGATCCTGGACAGGGAAGACAGGAGGCAGGCCTGATGAACAGTATCAGAGAAGACGCGCGGCCGGGCTCTGCGATCCCGGACAATGAAACCATCCGGAAACTGATCACGAAAGCGCTGGACATGCGGAAAAAGGCATATTGCCCCTATTCAGGATATTCGGTGGGAGCGGCGCTCCTTACCGGAACCGGGAAGATCTTCGGGGGATGCAATATTGAGAACGCGGCGTATCCGGACACGGTATGCGGCGAGCGGACCGCGATCTTTAAGGCGGTCAGCGAGGGAGAGCGGGAATTTACCGCCATTGCCGTGACCGGAGGCAGGAGCGAGGAACCGGAAGGGTACAGTGTGCCGTGCGGAAGCTGCAGGCAGGTGATGAACGAATTCTGTGATCCCGACCGCTTCTGGATCATCGTGGCCAGAAATACGGAGGATTACAAGGTGTTTACGCTCAGGCAGCTCCTTCCGGAGTCTTTTTCGCCCGCGGCGCTCATGTAAAGCAGGCGGGGCTCTGCCGCGCCTGATGGAGATAACTATGGATTGCAAAGAATTTAGAAGTCTGATCCGGACTTTTCTGGATGACAGCCTGGACGAGTTCAAGCTGGCGGAATTTCTGGATCACTACGATGAATGCGAGGACTGCAGGGACGAACTGCGGATCCAGTATCTGATCTATGAAGGTCTGGAGAGACTTGAGTCCGGCGACACATTTGATGTGGACAGGGATCTGGCGGATCTGATGGAGCTTGAGAGAAAGCGGCTCCGCGGCAGGAACGCTTTCAAGAAGACCGCGATCGCGTCGGAGATCTTTACCGTCGCCGCGTTTTTGATCGTTATGACTGTGATCCTGTTTTATCAGTGAGAAACAATTTGGAAAAAGCCGGCGCTCAGACGCCGCGGCGGCCGCTTTTAGAAGCTTCATGAAAAGAGAGGACCAAAGATCATGGATAGAGAAAAGCTGGTGCTTGTGGACGGGCACAGTATTCTGAACCGGGCCTTTTACGGGATGCCGGACCTCACGAACGCTGCAGGTGTTCACACAGGCGCTGTATACGGGTTTTTGAATATACTCTTCAAGATCCTGGATGAGGAAAAGGCGGATTATCTGACGGTGGCTTTCGACGTACACGCTCCCACCTTCCGCCATGAGACTTATGCGGAATATAAGGGGACGCGCAAACCTATGCCGGAAGAACTGCGCGAACAGGTCCCCCTTGTCAAAAAAGTGCTGCAGGCCATGGGTGTGCAGATCCGGGAACAGGCGGGACTGGAGGCGGACGATATCCTCGGCACACTCGCCAGAAGAGGTGAAGAGGCGGGGATGGAAGTCTCTGTCGTATCGGGTGACCGCGATCTTCTGCAGATCGCCACGGAACACACCCGCATCCGGATCCCCAAGACCAGACAGGGCCAGACTGTGATCGAAAACTATTACGCGGCAGACGTACTGGAGACCTATAAGGTCACGCCCTCCGCCTTCATCGACGTAAAAGCGCTCATGGGGGACAGCTCCGACAACGTGCCGGGCGTACCCAAAGTCGGAGAGAAGACCGCGACGCAGCTGATCGTGGACTATGGAAGTGTGGACGGGGTATACAGCCATCTGGATGAGATCAAAAAGCCCGCGCTGAAAAAGAACCTTGCCGAAAACGAGGACAAGGCAAGGCTGAGCCTGTTTCTTGTGACAATTAAGACAGACTGCGATATCTGCATCAATTGGGAAGAGGCACGCGTTGGAAATCTTTATACGCCGGAGGCCTTCAAACTCTATACGGAACTCGGGTTCAGGGCTTTTCTGCCCCGTTTCGATACAGCAGCTGCTGCGGAAAACCATGAGGAACTCTCTTTCCGCGTGGTCGCCGGGAAAGAGGAAGCAGATGAACTGATCGGAGAGCTGATCCACGGGGTACAGAGCGGTGAGAGACCCGCATTTCCCGCGATCGGCATCTATCCGGTCATGGATCCGGTGAAATACGGCGAGCAGCAGGGAAAACTGTATGCGGCGGCGATATGCAGCGGAAAAAAGGCAGTCTTTCTCGACGCGGCGCAGACCGGCGGAGAGAACGGACTTACGGAAGATATGCTGACGGCGCTTCTTAAGAAGCTGAGGCTGGCGGTTCTTTCCGCCTGCGAAGAGGAGAAACGGGACGACAGCGGAGCGGAGAAAGCCGTGATCGCCGTATTCGGACTCAAGAACCAGTACCCTGTATGGGGCATTGACTGCGAAGCGGAGTTTAAAGACGGGATCCGCCTTGACGGATTCGCGGACCTCCTTCTTTCCTGCTATCTTTGCAATCCTCTGCAGAGTGATTATCAGCCGGAAATGGCGGCCTCCGAATACCTGGAGGAGTCTTATCCCACCTGGAAACAGGTTTTTGACAAACTGACAGCAGCAGACGCATATAAGGAAAAGAGAGAAGAACTTGTCCGCTATGCCTGCCAGATGGCGTCTGTCCTGAGCAGGGCGGCAGAGCCTGTCTGCAACAGACTTGCGGAAGAGGGCATGATGCCCCTCTATAAAGATATAGAGCGGCCGCTCAGCTATATCCTCTATGATATGGAGCGGATCGGCATCCGGATCAGGCCGGAAGCGCTCAGGGAATACAGCATCCAGCTCGGTGAACAGGCGGACGCTTTGGCGGCGGGCATCTATGAGGCCTGCGGCGAGCAGTTCAATATCGCCTCACCCAAGCAGCTCGGCGCCATCCTCTTTGGCAAGCTGGGCATGCCCGGCGGCAAGAAGACCAAAACCGGCTACTCTACGGCGGCGGGCGTCCTGGAAAAGCTGGCGTCGGAATATCCGGTCGTCAATGACATCCTTGAATACAGGGCTGTCACAAAGCTCAAATCCACTTACGCGGACGGTCTTACAGCCTTCGTGGCGGAGGATGGAAGGATCCATACGAGTTTCAACCAGACGATCACGGCTACGGGCAGGATCAGTTCTACGGATCCCAATCTTCAGAACATACCCATGAAGACGGAGATGGGCAAGAAGATCCGCAAGGCTTTCATTCCTTCTGACGGAATGCGGTTCGCGGACGCGGACTATTCCCAGATCGAACTGCGCATTCTGGCCCATATGTCGGGAGACCGCGAGCTCATCGACGCCTACAAAGAGAACAAGGACATCCACAGGATCACGGCCTCCAAGGTCTTCCACACGCCTTTCGAAGAGGTCACGCCTTTGCAGAGAAGAAACGCGAAGGCGGTCAATTTCGGGATCGTATACGGCATCAGCTCCTTTGGCCTGAGCCAGGGTCTCAGCATTTCCCGCAAGGAGGCGGCCGCCTATATCGACGCTTACTTCAAGACCTATCCCGGTATCAAGGCATTTCTGGACAGACTGGTTGCGGAAGCGAAGGAAAACGGCTATGCTGTCACCATGTACGGCCGGCGAAGACCCATCCCGGAACTGAAGAGCAGCAATTTCATGCAGCGCTCTTTTGGCGAGCGCGTCGCGATGAATTCCCCGATCCAGGGAACGGCAGCTGATATCATCAAGATCGCCATGATCCGCGTGTGGGAAGCGCTTCAGAGAGAAGGGCTCTCCTCCCGCCTGATCCTGCAGATCCACGACGAGCTGCTGATCGAGACGGTCCCCGAAGAGGAGGAGCGCATCACAGCGCTGCTTGCCCGGGAGATGGCGAACGCGGCCGCTATGGACGTCGCGCTCGAGACGGATGTGCACATCGGAAACGACTGGTATATGGCCAAGTAATGCGCTGCGCAAAAGGGCAGCCGCTGATAAGGGCCGGTTGACGCGCTGCGAAAGATCCGCAGCGCATTAGGACAGATTCAAGAGTACAAAAGGAAGCGCAATATGATCACGATCGGAGTTACAGGCGGAGTAGGCGCAGGCAAAAGCGAGATCCTCCGCCACCTCGCAGAGCATTATAACAGCAGGATCCTGATGTCGGACAACGCAGCCAAGGACCTGGAAAAGCCAGGCGGACCGCTGTATGAGCCGCTGGTAAGCCTTCTTGAGAGCGAAGAAAGTGCGGCCGGAAGTACAGAACCGCTGCTCATGCCCGACAAAGAGATCAACAAGGCGGAGATGGCCAGACGGATCTTTGCCGACGCGGGGCTTCTTAAAAAGATCAATGAACTCGTGCATCCCGCTGTCAATCGTTATATACTGGATGAGATCGAGCGCGAGCGGAAGGCGGGCGAGAAGGAATTTTTTGTCCTGGAGTCAGCGCTCCTTCTGGAAAACGGATACGATAAGATCCTGGACTCCATGTGGTATATCTACTGCAATGAAAGCGTGCGGGCACAGAGGCTCAAAGCCTCAAGAGGGTATTCGGACGAGAAGATCCGCTCGATCATGAGCAAACAGGTCTCCGAGGAGCAGTTCAGAAAAGTCTGCGACGTCGTGATCGACAACTCGGGAGAACTGGAAGGAAAAGACGGCGCGCTGGCGCAGGTCGACGCGGCGATCGAAAGGATCCGGAGTCAATTCTCCTGATCGGAAGGCCGCGGGGGATCACCCTGAGAGCCTTGATCGAGCCGTGAAATACAGGAACAGGTAAGAAGACAGAATATGAGATTTGAAAGTATTGCAAGCGGAAGCAGCGGAAACTGTATCTACGTGGGATCGGATACCACCCATCTTCTCATGGACGTGGGGATCAGCAGAAAGAGAACAGTGGACGCGCTCCATGACCTGGATCTGGATCTCCGCGATATAGACGGGATCTTCATCACGCATGAACACTCCGATCATATCAGCGGACTGCCCATGATCGCCAAAAAATCGCAGATGCCGATCTATGCCACGAGGGGGACGATCGAGGCGATCCTTCGTTCGGACAAGTGCAAAGAGATCGATCCGGAGCGCTTCGTCCCGATCCGGCCGGATGAAAAGATCACCGTAAAGGACATGCAGATCGATCCGATGCGGATCTCCCATGATGCGGCGGATCCGGTCGGCTACCGGATCTATTACGGAAGGCAGAAGGCCTGTGTATGCACGGACCTTGGCTGCTACACGGATTATACGGTGGAATGCCTCAAAAATTCGGACATCCTGCTTCTCGAATCAAACCATGACGTGAACATGCTGCAGGTGGGCCGCTATCCCTACCCCCTCAAGAGAAGGATCCTGGGAGACAGGGGGCATCTGTCCAACGTCAGCAGCGGACAGCTTCTGAGCAGGGTGCTCAACGATCACATGAAGGGGATCTATCTGGGACACCTGAGCCAGGAAAACAACCTGCCGGAGCTCGCCTTTGAGACAGTGAGGGTGGAGATCCTGACATCGGAGGCGGACTACAGGCCCGAGGACCTGCCGATCCGCGTCGCGGACAGAAAGAGGCCGTCTGCGCTGCTTGAGATCTGAGAGGAAAAGGTTACACAATAGGTACAGATCAGGGCAGCGGACGGACTGCCGCAATGAATAGTTAACATAAACTGACAAATGGAGGGAACTATGCAAAGAGCGATCATTACAGTAGTAGGCAAGGATACGATCGGCATTATCGCGGGCGTATGCACATATCTGGCAGAAAACCACATCAATATCCTGGATATTTCCCAGACCATCGTGCAGGGATATTTCAATATGATGATGATCGTGGATGTGACGACACTGGACAAGCCTTTCGGCCAGGTGGCGGATGAGCTCGCCACGCTGGGACAGGAGAAGATCGGCGTGCAGATCAAGTGCCAGAAGGAAGAGATCTTCAACCTGATGCACAGGATCTGAAGAGAGGGAAAGGTATAACAGGAGAATCATATGATCAACATCTCGGAGGTCCGCGAGACCAATAAAATGATAGAGAGGGAGAATCTGGACGTCAGGACGATCACAATGGGGATCAGCCTTCTGGACTGCATTGACGCAGACCTCCCGGCACTGAAACAAAAGATTTACGATAAGATATATAAAAGCGCATATAATCTTGTAAAAGTCGGCGAGGAGATCTCCACGGATTACGGGATCCCGATCGTCAACAAGAGGATCTCGGTCACGCCGATCAGCCTGATCGGCGGCAGCGCGTGCCGCAGCCCGGAAGACTTCGCGCAGATCGCGCATACACTTGACAAGGCGGCGCACGACGTGGGCGTCAACTTCCTTGGCGGCTACAGCGCGCTTGTGTCCAAGGGCATGACGGAGGCGGACAGACTTCTGATCGAGTCCATTCCCCAGGCGCTCGCGGAGACGGAACTGGTATGCTCCTCTGTCAATGTGGGATCTACCAAGACCGGCATTGATATGGACGCTGTAAGGCTGATGGGCAGCATTATCAAAAAGACAGCAGAGCGCACAGCGGACAGAGGTTCCATCGGCTGCGCCAAGCTCGTCGTGTTCTGCAACGCGCCGGACGACAATCCTTTCATGGCAGGCGCCTTCCATGGCGTCACGGAAGCCGACAGGATCCTCAACATCGGCGTCAGCGGTCCCGGCGTCGTGAAAAAAGCACTGGAATCCATTCACGGCGAGGGATTTGAGACACTCTGTGAGACTGTGAAGAAAACCGCGTTCAAAGTGACCCGCGTCGGACAGCTTGTCGCGAGGGAGGCGTCCAGAAGGCTTGGAGTTCCCTTTGGCATCATCGACCTTTCGCTGGCTCCAACGCCTGCGATCGGCGACAGCGTGGCTGATATCCTGTGTGAGATGGGACTCGAATACGCCGGCGCGCCCGGAACCACTGCGGCGCTGGCGCTTCTCAACGACCAGGTCAAAAAGGGAGGCGTGATGGCGTCCTCCTATGTGGGCGGCCTCAGCGGCGCGTTCATTCCGGTCAGTGAAGACCAGGGCATGATCAATGCGGTCAACGCGGGATGCCTTACTCTGGAGAAACTGGAGGCCATGACGTGTGTCTGCTCGGTGGGCCTTGATATGATCGCAATCCCCGGAGACACAAAGGAAACGACCATCGCCGGAATTATTGCGGATGAGATGGCGATCGGCATGGTCAATCAGAAGACCACCGCAGTACGCCTGATCCCTGTGATCGGGAAAGGCGTGGGAGAACAGGTAGAGTTCGGAGGACTGCTGGGATATGCCCCGATCATGCCTGTAAATCCCTACGGCTGCGACGAGTTTGTGAACAGGCGCGGAAGGATCCCGGCTCCGATTCACAGTTTTAAGAACTAAACGTCAAAAAATTGAGACATGAATGATTAAATGTAAACGAACATGGAGGATTCGTGTCACACATTTATGGACGAATCCGCACTCTTGGGGTACAATAAAAAGAGCAAAAAAGGTCTTGCCTGAAGTGTGGCGGAACAGTACGGTTCCCGGCAGGCAGGAAGAAAGGGTGAGGATAAATATGGGCTTTGAAAAGAAAATTGATGTTACGGCATTGGGAGAACTTCTCATTGACTTTACACAGAACGGTGTAAGCGAGCAGGGCAACAATCTGTTTGAGGCAAATCCCGGCGGAGCTCCCTGCAACGTACTGGCTATGCTCAACAAGGCCGGCAAGAAGACCGCTTTCATCGGCAAGGTTGGCAACGATATGTTCGGAAAGCTCCTTAAAGCCAAGACTCAGGAGCAGGGCATCGATATGACCGGTCTGGAGATGGACGAGGAAGTTCACACGACGCTCGCATTCGTCGAGAAGCTTCCTAACGGCGACAGAGACTTCTCTTTCTACAGAAATCCCGGCGCTGATATCATGCTCACGGAAGATGAGGTTGTGGCGCACCGCGATCTGATCGAGAGCGCGAAGATCTTCCATCTCGGAACACTTTCCATGACGCATGATACGGTTGAGAAGGCTACTATTAAGGCGCTTGAGATCGCAAAAGAAGCCGGATGCCTTATTTCCTTCGATCCCAATCTCCGCCCTCCGCTCTGGAGCAGCGAGGAAAAAGCCAAGGAGAAGATCCGCTATGGCCTTTCCAAGTGCGACATTCTCAAGATCTCCGACAACGAGATCACTTTCATGACCGGTGAAGAGGACCTGGACAAGGGCATCCACATGATCATCGATGAGTATAAGATCCCGCTTGTATTCGCGACTTTCGGTCCCGACGGATCCAAGGCATACTGCGGCGGCACGGAAGTCTATGTAGAGGGATTCCTCAATCCCAATACCATCGAGACAACAGGCGCGGGCGATACATTCTGTGCGAGCGCTCTGCTGCACGTTCTCAAGTATGGCATTGACGGCCTCAAGGACGCTGACAAGCAGAAGGAACTGCTTACATTCGCGAATGCTGCAGCTTCCCTCGTAACCACCAAGAAAGGCGCTCTTTGCGTAATGCCTACCGTTGACCAGGTAGAAGCTTATATCAAAGAGAGCGGCAGATGATCAACTGACCTGATTTGATCTTCGGATTCAATGAGATCACAGGCGGGCTTTGCAAATTTACTTGCAAAGCCCGCTTTTTCTGTTATAATGGATTCGTTAATAAGCAGGTATAGTACATCGGTAGTATGCCAGCTTCCCAAGCTGGAGAGACGGGTTCGATTCCCGCTACCTGCTCTCGACAAGAACTGCGGATTCGATGAATCCGCAGTTTCTTTATGAGAAAGCTGTTAAAATGCCATAAAAACGTATTTCTTATCAGATATAAATACAGCGCGCCGCCAATAGACTTTTCAGGCGCAGTCTGCCTATAATAGTTTGATCTAACTAATAATGGACTGTTTGGAGAATACATGAACAGAATTATCAGAAACGGAAGTAATAAGAATAAAGCCGCGCTGATCGCGACAGGGATCCTGGTCCTCGCGGGATGGATTTTGGTCTTTCTCGCTTACTGGGTCTTTACAACATGGCCCGGACTTCGCATGGATGAACTGATCTTTCAGCTGAAGGCGCCGCTGGAGGGAACCGGAGACGGGCTCATCATGAAGGGCGTACTGAGCAGCGTGGTGCCCGCGCTTGTCATGAGCGCGGTCTGCCTGGCGGCATATATTCTCGGGACGAGAAAAGGAGCGGGCAGGAAAGTTCTTTTCTGGGAGAGGGTCCTCGGCGCTGTATTGATCCTTGGCACTGCGTGTTTTGCCTGGAGTAAACTGGAACTGGGCAGTTATCTCAGAAACCAGATGGAAGATTCTTCCTTTATAGAGGACAACTATGTGGACCCGGCTGATGTCTCCATACGGTTTCCGGAGAAGAAGAGAAATCTCATCTATATTTATATGGAATCAATGGAAATGACCTTCTCAGACCCTTCGAGCGGCGGCGCGTTTCCATCTGATCTTATACCGGAACTCACGCGGCTCTCCATGGAATCGGAGAACTTTTCCGGAAATTCGGGACTTCTCAACGGCGGAAAAGTCATGCCCGGCACGACCTTCACGATGGGCGGGATCTTTGCCCAGTCAGCGGGTCTGCCGCTCAAGATCGATCTGGGCGAAGACTTTAAAGACCAGAGAGGGTCTTTCAACAAGATGAATACGCAGGACGCTTTCTTTGAGAAAGTGACCAATATCGGCGATATTCTGGAGGAAGAGGGATACCGCAACGTTTTTATGCTTGGATCCAACGCGACCTTCGGGGGCAGAAGACTGTATTTCAGCCAGCACGGCAACTATGAGATCGACGACTATAACTGGGCGGTCGAACAGGGCCTGATCCCGCAGGACTATTATGTGTTCTGGGGTATGGAGGACGAGAAGCTGTTTGCGGCAGCAAGGGACAGGCTGACAGAAATCTCCGAGAGCGGCGAGCCCTTTAACTTCACGATCCTGACTGTGGATACGCACTTTGAAGACGGTTATATGTGTGACCTGTGCGATCCTGATCAGTATCCCGGAAATAACTACGCGAACGTAATGGCCTGCTCGAGCAGGCAGACGGCCGCCTTTATTGATTGGGTCCAAAAACAGGACTTCTACGAGAATACCACGATCGTCCTGTGCGGCGATCACACGACCATGGACAGCGATTTCTGCAATAACGTTCCGCCGGACTACGACAGGAGGGTCTACACGGCGTTTATCAACGCGGACGCGGAACCCGCTGATCCGTCCAGATGCAGAGAATATTCCACACTGGATCAGTTTCCGACCACACTTGCGGCTTTGGGCTGCACGATCGAGGGCAACCGTCTCGGCCTGGGCACCAACCTGTTCTCCGGAGAGGATACTCTGCTGGAGAAGTATGGAGTCCAAAAGGTAGCAGAGGAAATGGACAAAAAATCCAATTTCATGATCGACCTCGCCGATATAGACATTTACAGCGAGGACCTTCTGGAGGCGCAGGGCAAACTTCCCGAGGGAAATATCAGGATCGAAGCATTTGACAAGGATTCCGATGTGATGACTGTCAGTGTCTCGGATATCGGTAATATCTATGAAAAGATCAAGCGGGTGGAGCTTGTGACTGATGACGGGGACGGAACGCTGACTATTCCGATGCAGAGGGAGAACGAGGGCATCTACAGGGCAGATCTGGATCTTTCCTCGTTTAATTACAAAAATGTCTCCATGACTGCTGTAGTTACGGGCAAATCCGGACGCCGTTATACGATCGCTACTTTGACGGGCGATCTGTCACTTAAGAAAGATGAGATCTGCGCGTATCTGGATGAGCTCGCTGATAATCCCCAGTATACGATCTTTGTGGCGGTCAGGGACGACGCGTCCCATTCCCTGAATGAGGAGATCTGCATGAGGCTCGAAGCGCTTGGGCTTAAAGAGGACCTGCGCGGCCATTACCGCTGGAGCTATTACGGGGTGATCACTCCCGACCAGGTTGTCGAAGAACTATCCGAGTCAGAGCTGAGCCGGTCGGGCACGCTCAGTGACGGAGCTTCCTATTCCGTGATCAGTCAGGGCGGACTGAGCGGTGCCGGAGGCGGAGCGGGACGATATCTGACATGTTCTGTTAAGATCGACGGCGTGGAGTACGCGGTGCAGAGGATCGGATTGAACTTTGTCGTTTACGACACGGAAAACAGCTGCGTCGTGGACAGCTGCGAATTCAACACATATATAGGCCTGGATCCCAAGAGAGTGGATGTGGCCGATCTTGTCAAAGCGGCTGAGACAGCGCGGGAACAGATGAATATCGGAGATACCAACTGAAAAGAGGACGGGCATTATGCCCGTCCTCTTTTGTATTGCCCATATTTACTGCATGAAATACACTCTGCTGACCGGTACGGATGACCTCAGTCTTCTCTTCTGAAAACAATGTCCGTATCGCTCATCTCATCAACGACCGCAAGACTCAGAAGGTCATAACCGCGCTCGCGCAGATCGTCTCCGCCCCGCTGGAAACCCTTCTCGATCGCGATGCCGATCCCGACGACTTCAGCGCCGGCCTGTCTGCAGATATCCAGAAGACCGTTAACAGCCTTTCCGTTCGCGAGGAAATCATCGACGATGAGAACCTTGTCATCAGGGCCCAGGAACTTCTTGGACAGAGTCACCGTATTGTCGATCCCGTAAGTAAAGGAATGAACGACGGAAGTGTAGAGGTCACCGTCCAGGTTGCGGCTCTTGGATTTTTTGGCAAAGATCACCGGCGTGCCGAAATAGTTCGCGGTCATGCAGGCGATCGCGATACCGGATGCCTCCACGGTGAGGATCCTGGTGACCCCTTTGTCCTTAAATCTCTCATAAAAAGCCTTGCCGACCTCATTTAAGAGCGAGATGTCGAGCTGGTGGTTTAAGAAACTGTCAACTTTAAGAATGTTGCCCGGGCGCACCTGCCCGTCCCGGAGGATTCTGTCTTCCATGAATTTCATGTCAAATACCCCTTTATGTACAGCGGTTTAGGTGGGTTTGTGTCTTTATTCATTATAGTAAAAGGGATCATTTTTGCAATTCCCAATCGCGAAGGTTCGTCAAAATGTATAAATAATCCAGAAACTATTATGATATTTACAAAAATCTGTGAAATTCCATAATTGACAAAATATTGCCCTTGCATTAAGGTCAATTTGTTCAATTTATTACCAACTAAGGAGGACAATATGAAAAAGAAACTGATCGGACTTGTTCTGTCAATGGCAATGGTCGGCGGTCTTCTTGCCGGCTGCGGAAGTTCCACTTCTGCGTCCGCTCCTGCTGAGGAAGCAGTAGAGGCGGAAGCTGAGACAGGAGAGACAGGGGCTGAGGCAGAAGCAGAAGCTCCCGCTGCAGAGACTACTGAAGCATCCGCGATCAAGGTCGGCGTGATCTATGTCGGCGATGAGAACGAAGGCTACACAGAGTCCCACATGAAGGGCATCCAGGAGATGAAAGAGGCTCTCGGACTTACAGATGAGCAGGTCATCGAGAAGACCAACATCCCTGAGGATGAGTCCTGCTTCGACGCGGCTGCAGACCTTGCTGAGCAGGGATGCCAGATCGTGTTCGCGAACAGCTTTGGTCACGAGGACTATATGATCCGCGCAGCGGAAGAGTATCCGGACGTACAGTTCTGCCACGCTACCGGCTACCAGGCTGCTATGACAGGCCTTGAGAACATGCACAACTATTTCACTGCTATCTATGAAGCTCGTTATGTCTCCGGTGTTGTTGCCGGTCTCAAGCTCAACGAGATGATCGATGGCGGCCAGATCACAGCCGAGCAGGCTAAGATCGGTTATGTCGGCGCTTATCCTTATGCTGAGGTTATCTCCGGATTTACATCCTTCTTCCTCGGCGCAAGAAGCGTATGCCCTACCGCTACCATGGAAGTTCAGTACACCAACAGCTGGTTCGATATCGCGAAGGAAGGCGAGACTGCCAAGAAGCTGATCGCTGACAACTGCGTCCTGATCTCCCAGCACGCTGATTCCACAGGCGCTCCCGCTGCATGTGAAGAAGAAGGCGTTCCCTGCGTAGGTTACAACATCGACATGATCCCCACAGCTCCCAACACAGCTCTGACTTCCCCCACCAACAACTGGGGCCCTTACTACACATATGCTGTAAAGAGCGTGATCGACGGCACACCCATCGACACTGACTGGAGCCAGGGTCTTGCAGACGGCTCCTGCCTGATCACAGACCTGAACGAGGCTGTAATCGCTGAAGGTACTGCAGAGAAGGTTGCTGAGGTCGAGGAAGCGATCAAGAGCGGTTCCCTGCACGTATTCGATACCACTACTTTCACAGTAGACGGTTCCTCTCTTGAGGACTATATCGCTGCACATGCAGACGAGTTCGCAGAGGGCGGCGCTTACGCGTTCATGGATACACACGTATCTGACGGCTACTTCCATGAGTCCGAGCCCACATCTGCTCCTGCATTCGCAATGATCATCGACGGAATCACTTCTGTCACACAGGAGAACTGATAGGAAACTTATTATCGGCATCATATCTTGTACGCAACCGGACAGCTGTCCGGTTGCGTACTTTTCGTGAAAACGGTGTATTGACAGCATTATTATAGCGCAGCTAAGAAAAGGGGAATTTCGTGTCTGAGACGAATGTAATCGAACTGAAGAATGTAACGAAGCGATTCGGTGACGTCGTTGCCAACGATAACGTCAATCTCACGCTCAGAAAAGGAGAGATCCTTTCGATCCTCGGTGAGAACGGAAGCGGCAAGACAACGCTGATGAACATGCTTTCCGGAATCTATTTTCCGGATGAAGGAACCATCAGGGTCAACGGGAAGGAAGTTCTGATCCAGTCGCCCAGAGATGCGTTTGATCTGGGGATCGGGATGATCCACCAGCATTTCAAACTGATCAATATTTTGACAGCAGCGGAGAACATCATTCTGGGCCTTAGCGGATCCGTGAGACTGAACATGAAGGAAGTCGAGAAGGAGATTGACGAACTGACCTCCAAATACGGGTTTGACCTCAATCCCTCCCAGAAGATCTACAGCATGTCTGTCTCCCAGAAACAGACTGTCGAGATCGTCAAAGTCCTGTACAGGGGAGCAGAGATCCTGATCCTTGATGAGCCGACAGCAGTTCTTACGCCGCAGGAGACTGACAAACTGTTCGACGTGCTTCGAAGCATGCGCGATAACGGAAAGTCCATTATCATCATCACGCACAAGCTGAACGAAGTGCTGGAGATCTCAGACAGAGTAAGCGTTCTTCGGAAAGGCAAATATATCGGCACAGTCGACACCTGCGACGCGACGCAGGAATCCCTGACAGAGATGATGGTCGGAGAGAAAGTATCGCTCGACATCGACCGCTCCAAGCCTGAGAACGTGGAGAGACGCATTGAAGTGCGCGGTCTCAATGTCCGCAATAACGAGGGATATCATGTCCTCAAGGACATTTCCTTTACTGCCAACGCCGGCGAGATCCTCGGCATCGCGGGTATCTCCGGAAACGGCCAGAAGGAGCTGCTTGAGGCGATCGGCGGCCTGCAGAATATTGAGAGCGGAGAGATCCTCTATTATACCAAGCACGACGGAAACGTCATCGAAAAGCTCCACCAGATGGAAGCCGGAGATATATTTGATCTGGGGATCCGTCTGTCCTTCGTACCGGAGGACCGTCTCGGCATGGGCCTTGTCGGATCCATGGACATCACAGACAATATGATGATCCGCAGCTACAAGAAGAGCCCCGGCATCTTTACGGACAGAAAAGCACCGCATAAGCTCGCGGGCGATGTCGTAGAGAAGCTGGAAGTCGTTACGCCCAGCCTTGAGACCCCTGTAAGGCGTCTCTCGGGCGGCAATGTGCAGAAGGTGCTGGTCGGCCGTGAGATCGCCAGCGCGCCCCGCGTGCTGATGGTCGCATATCCGGTCAGGGGACTTGACATCAACTCCTCCTACGCCATCTACAATCTGCTCAATGAGCAGAAGAGGGCCGGCGCCTGCGTCATGTGTGTCGGTGAAGACCTTGACGTCCTTCTCAGCCTTTGCGACAGGATCCTTGTACTTGCCGGCGGCAGAGTCAGCGGGATCGTCAACGCCAGAGAATCCACCAAAGAAGAGCTCGGTCTTCTGATGACCGGAGGAAAGGAGAACGCCTGATGAGCAAACAGAATAATACCTCCGGACGCACAGTCATTCATATGGAAAAGAGGAACTCGATCTCCAGAAAGAAAGCCTGGACGATCCGCCTGACGGCAGTTCTTCTCTCACTCATCGTATGCGCGATCGTCATTGTGGCGATCACCAAACAGAACCCGCTGCAGGTATACGCGGGAATCATTCAGGGAGCCGTCGGCTCCAAGCGAAGGATCTGGGTCACGGTCAGAGAGACGGTCATCCTTCTCGTGATCGCGGTCGGTCTGGTCCCCGCGTTCAGGATGCGCTTTTGGAACATCGGCGCGGAAGGACAGATCCTGATGGGCGGCGCTGCGAGCGCGGCGCTCATGATCTACCTGGGTAATAAGCTTCCCCTGCCCGTCGCGCTGATCCTCATTATCGCTGTAAGCGCTGTTGCCGGTATGCTCTGGGGCATCATTCCTGCCTTTTTCAAGGCGTATTTCAACACGAATGAGACCCTGTTCACGCTGATGATGAACTATGTGGCGACGCAGATCATCAATTTCCTGATCTGCATCTGGGAGAATCCCAAGGGTTCCAACACAGTCGGCGTGATCAACAGTAAGACCAAGGGCGGCTGGTTTCCCAAGGTCTTTGGATCGGAATACGGACTTTCCGTCCTGATCGTTCTGGTCGTGACCGTCCTGATCACGATGTACATGAACTACTCCAAGCACGGATATGAACTCGCTGTTGTCGGCGAGAGTACAGAGACAGCCAGATACGCAGGCATCAATGTCAAAAACGTCATTATCCGAACAATGTGCCTCTCCGGCGCGGTCTGCGGTCTTGCAGGCGCCCTGATCGTATCCGGCGCCAGCCATACGATCTCGACCAGTACTGCGGGCGGCCGAGGATTCACAGCGATCATCGTTGCGTGGATGTCGGGATCGATCCAGATCGCCACGCAGTTCGGCCTCAACGAGAACGCTTCGGATATCATCACGGGTATCCTTCTGTTCTTCCTGATCGGCTGTGAGTTCTTTGTCAACTATAAACTGAGTGTCTACAAAGAGAAGGAGGCGTAATAATGGCTGTACTCATCACTTTTATACAGAGATCCATCGGCCAGGGGATCGCCATCCTTTTCGGCGCGACCGGCGAGATCCTGACGGAAAAATCCGGAAATCTCAACCTCGGTATTCCCGGCATCATGTATATGGGAGGCGTCGCGGGCCTTCTCGGCGCGTTCTTTTATGAGAACGGAACCGCGAATCCTTCTCCTCTTGCCGGAATGCTGATCTCCATTATATGCTGCCTTCTGTGTTCCCTTCTGGGAGGACTGATCTATACATTCCTCACGGTCACTTTAAGGGCCAATCAGAACGTTGTCGGTCTTGCGCTGACAACCTTTGGAACAGGCTTCGGCAACTTCTTCGGCGGATCCATCTCCAAGATGGCCGGCGGCGTAGGCCAGATCAGTGTTAAGACGACTGCTTCTGCATTCAGGGCAAAGATCCCCGGACTTTCGGGCATTCCCGTGATCGGACAGCTTCTGTTTAACTACGGTTTTCTGACCTATCTTGCGATCATTCTGGCGGTCGTCTGCACGTATTTCCTCAAGAGGACGCGCATCGGCCTTCACCTTGTCGCAGTCGGTGAGAGTCCCGCGACAGCAGACAGCGCCGGCATCAACGTGCCCAAATACAAGTACACCGCGACCCTCGTCGGATCCATGATCGCAGGCCTGGGCGGACTGTATTTTGTCATGGAGTATCTCGGCGGAACCTGGTCCAACAACGGTTTCGGCGACAGAGGATGGCTGGCGGTCGCGCTCGTGATCCTGGCGCTCTGGAATCCGTCCAACGCGATCTGGGGATCCCTGGTATTCGGCGCGCTGTACATCATTTACATCTACATTCCCGGCCTCTCCAGAGCGCAGCAGGAACTCTGCAAAATGCTGCCGTATCTGGTCACGCTGATCGTCCTCGTGATCACCAGCAGAAGAAATAAACCGGAGAACCAGCCGCCTGCTTCCCTGGGTCTGTCCTATTTCAGAGAAGAGAGATAATATTAAGGGAAATTATTAAATATTTCTAAATTATTGGCTAAAAATCTAAAAAGATTGCAAACAGGTAACATCTTGATTGCAAGTTCGAAAACAAAACTTTATAATTAAAATCGTCTTGAATTCGGCGCAGGGAGCTGCGCAGCGAGGCGCGACGGTGGGTAAAGGAGTAGTTATGAAGGACAGAGCTGTGGTCAGGATGAGAAGATTTGTGGCAACTTGGATCGCGATTATTGCTGTAACAATTTCGTCAATTGTTCCGGCGCTGCCTGCGAGGGCACAGAGCAATGAGGAAGCAGCTTTCTTCTATCTGACGGACACGCTGGGCTTCAATGTCGCCGCCGCGTGCGGCATCATGGCCAACATCAGGCACGAGTCCAACTTCCATCCCGGCTCCATGGGAGGAGGCGGAAGTTACGGGATCTGCCAGTGGCTGGGCGGCCGCAGAAGCGCGATGGAGTATTATTGCTACGATCACGGCTTTTCGGATGATTCCCTTTACGGACAGCTTTCTTTCCTTGCCCATGAGCTGAGTACCAGATATCCCAGCACATACAACTATCTGATGAATGTGGAGAACTCCAGTGACGGCGCCTACAATGCTGCCTATGAGTTCTGCTACAACTACGAGAGACCGGGCGACAGAAGAGGACAGTCCAACAGCAGAGGCCGTCTCGCTTCAGGTACTTACTGGTACAAGTATCAGATCTACGCGTATGATATGTGGCTCGACACAGACAAGGGCCGCGTCTATCACTACACTGACGGCACCTTGCATTACGGATGGCTGGACCTTGACGGCGACAGATACTATCTGGATCAGGACGGGATTCTCAAGTACGGTCTATTCTCCACAGACGGCAATACCTATTTTGCCGATGAAGATGGAATACTCCAGTACGGCTGGCAGGAGATCGCAGGCAGCACCTATTACTTCGATGAGGAGACCGGCGCGATGCATATCGGCTGGACAGAAGTAGACGGCAGAATGTTCTTCCTTGACAGCAACGGAAAGCTCACAAGCGTCAATTCCCTCAACGGAAAGAACGAGATCACGGAATCTGATATTGAGGAAGCGATCTCCGAGAAAGAGGCGGAAGCAGAGAAGACTGTAAACGCTCCTTCCGCGGATCCCATGCCTCTTCCCGACAATATTTCTGACGTTGTACAGAATATTCAGGATGCCGGTTCCGGATCCCAGAGCGGCGCGGCCTCAGTCGCGACACCCGGACAGGGGACAGAGATCAACGCGGATGACTACACATCCAGTGACGCGGTCAAGGGCAACACCATTGACACGACCAGACTTGGAGTCGGTGACAGCGGAAGCGGCGTCACGATGGATGGTACTCCCGGTTCTGACGGCTCAGGAAGCGCGGTCACTTTTGAGGGAGCCAACTGATCTTAACAGGATCAGACAAGAATGAATAATATGCTGCTATGAACAGAGTGCTTAAGGCGTCCGTTCATAGCAGCGTTTTTTTATGTGTGGTACAATAGATGAAAAGAGAAGCGCCGATCAGGACGGAGGCAAGAACATGAGTACACTGGAGATATACGGAACACTGGGACCTTCCTGCGCGGATCCCGGGATCCTCAGACAGATGTTTGAAACAGGAATCACAGGCATGAGACTGAACCTGTCCCATGGAACGCTGGAGCACAGCGCCGGTATGATCGAGGCGTTTCACAAGGCGTCGGCTGAGGCAGGCGTGCGCCCGTCCCTCCTGATCGATATGCAGGGACCCGAACTGCGGATCGGCAATATTGAAAAGGGACGTATCCTGGAAGAAGGGGAAACCGTTGAACTGGCAGACCGCAGCCGCGGTTTTGCCCCGAAGGGTGCGGTCCCCGTACCGCCTGAGATTTTCTCGCATTATGAAGACGGCATGATCCTCCTCATTGATGACGGGAAACGAAAGCTGAAAACGACAGGACTTGTCCATTCCGCGGAGGGGGACACGATCACGGCGCGCGTCCTGACAGGCGGAGAACTCCTGAGCCGCAAGAGCATTGCGGCAGAGGGAATGGCCATCACCGGGAATACGCTGACTGAGCAGGATCTTATGAATCTGAGGGATGCGGCAAGGTTCGGCGTGACGGATGTCATGCAGCCCTTTGTGCGCGGGGCTAAGGACCTTCGGGAAGTCAGAGAGGCCATGCAGGAGAGCGGCGCGGGCAGCTGCCGCCTCTTTGCCAAAATAGAGAACGCCGCAGGCATCGCGGCCGTGGAGGAGATCATGCCGCACACGGACATGATCGTCATTGCCAGGGGAGACCTGGGAAACGCGGTTCCGCTCTGGAATCTCCCTTATGTGCAGAAAGAGATCTCGGAGAAATGCCTCAAGGCGGATGTCCCCTTCATGGTCGTCACGCAGATGCTGGCCAGCATGGAAAAGGCGCCTGTTCCCACAAGAGCGGAGGTCTCGGATATCTTCAACGCAGTAGCGGACGGCGCTTCCGCGGTCATGATCACGGGAGAATCCGCTTCCGGCATGTATCCCCTGCAGGCTGCGGACTATCTGGTGCGGACGGCGCGCGAGGGACTTCGCTGGAGAGAAGGCCGTTCTTGAAGGTTTTCACGATTTAATATATTATGTTTAAGGAAAAAGGTCCGGAAACCGGTCTTTTAAAAAGCAACCGGCAATCAGTCGTTTAGAAAGAGGTAAAGACATGAGATGTCCTTATTGCGGCAAGGATGATACAAGGGTCATCGATTCAAGACCTGTTGAGGATAATAACTCCATCCGCAGAAGAAGGATCTGCGATTCCTGCAGCAGACGGTTCACGACCTACGAAAAGATCGAGACCATCCCCATGATGGTCACGAAAAAGGACAACAACCGCGAGGCCTATGACCGGTCCAAGATCGAGGGCGGAATCCTTCGCGCATGCCATAAGCGCCCTGTCAGCGCGGCACAGATCAAGAAGATCGTGGATGAGATCGAGGCGGAAGTCTTCGAGCGGGACGAGAAGGAGATCTCCAGCAAGCAGATCGGCGAGCTCGTTATGTCCAAGATCAACAAGCTCGATCCGGTCGCCTATGTCAGGTTTGCCTCTGTTTACAGGGAATTCAAGGACGTGGAGACGTTCATGGAGGAACTTCGCAAAGTTCTCAACGCGGAAGATTGATCCGCTGCATTTGGAGCAAGATTGAATTGTTTGTTGAAAAATAAAGCGCTGTAGTATAGAATGAATTAGTATTAGACGCGAATACATCAGGAGGTATCTATATGATTTCTGCAAGTGATTTCAGAAACGGCATTACGATTGAAAAGGACGGAAGCGTACTGGAAATTATCGAGTTCCAGCATGTTAAACCCGGTAAGGGAGCTGCATTTGTCAGAACCAAATTGAAAGATGTGATCAACGGCGGTGTTACAGAGACAACTTTCCGCCCCACTGAGAAATTCCCTCAGGCAAGGATCGACCGCAAAGAGTATCAGTATCTGTACGCAGATGGTGATCTGTGCACATTCATGGATACAGAGACCTATGATCAGGTAACTCTTGGCAGAGATGTGATCGGCGACAAGATGACATTCGTCAAAGAGAACGATATGGTCAAGCTTGTTTCCTACAACGGAAATATCTTCTCTATGGAGCCTCCGATGTTCGTCGAGCTCGAGATCACAGAGACAGAGCCCGGCTTCAAGGGCAACACCGCAACAGGTGCTACAAAGCCCGCTACAGTCGAGACCGGCGCTACTGTCAGTGTACCTCTGTTTTGCAATATCGGCGATGTGATCAAGATCGACACAAGATCCGGAGAGTATCTGTCCAGAGCATAACGGCAGCTTTGAGAGGCCGCCTGAGCGCTCAGGCGTACGCAAATTTCCAATCATGAGAATGCTGAAAAGACAATGGGAGATCCGTTTTCCCATTGTCTTTTTTTCTTTCAGGAACGTGCCCGCAGAGGCGCGGTCTTCCTGCAGCATACCCATATTTGAAAAGGAGAGTACACATGAACGCGACTGGAAAACATAAAAGCGGCTTTTACAAAGAAATGCAGAAATGTCTCATGGAGCGGAAACCGGATGACATGGTGATCACGTTCAGGAGGATCACCAAACAGAACCGGAAAGGCTTGCACAGCTGTACACTGCAGCTGCCGGAAGCTGTTGCCGCGCCGACATTCTATCTGGAAGATCTGTATCCGGCATATGAAAACGGGACGGCGCCGGAGGACATAGCGGAAAGCATGATCAGCTATGCCAGACAGAACAACCTGCCCTGCCTTCCGGGCAATATAGATATCGAGAGTTATGAGGGCGCCAGAAAGAGCCTGGGACTGACAATACTGGGAGTAGAGAACAACAGGGAGTATCTGGAGGACATGGTATATGAGCAGATCGAGGATCTTGCCCTGATCCCTATACTGTTTTCAAACGATTCCTACGGCCCCGGTTGTATCAAGATCCGGAAATGCATGGCAGAGGACTGGGGCGTGAGTGAGGAGGAACTGATGCGGGATGCGAAGGAGAACGCACCGCACCTTCTTCCGCTAACGTTTAAACAGTTGAATGAAGCGCTGGGCGAGGAGGAAGAGAGCGAGGACGCGGAAGTTTTTGTCATCAGCAACCGCTATCTGGCGGGCGGCGCCGCGGTTGCTTTTTATCCCCATGTGCTGGAGTCGATCGGAAAGGCGCTGGGGAAGGATCTCTTTATTCTGCCCAGTTCAGTCAACGAGCTGATCATTCTGACCGATCAGGGACAGGATCCCGGGCAGCTCCTGGAGATCGTAAAGGAGGTGAACAGGACACAGGTTCCGCAGTCCGAGTTTCTTTCCGATTCGGTGTATCACTATTCTGCCGGAGAAGATCAATTCAGACGGATCCTTCCTGATACCCGGTAACCGGCTGTCCGATATCCGCAGGAAGGACCGATCAAAGCGCAGCCCGGGTCAGGTACTGTGCCGGAAACGCCGCGGCGCCTGAACCCGGTTTACCTGCTTTCCGCTGGACATTTCAGAAGCGGTGTGATATATTGAGTAAGCTGAGCAGGCGATCAGGCAGGCACAGTATACATGCACCCGTAGTCTAACGGATAGAACGAAGGCCTCCGACGCCTTTAATGCAGGTTCGATTCCTGTCGGGTGCATTTTTTATGGGATCAATGTCAGGAATCAGATCTACATGCATACAAAAAGGCCGGTGTGCCCGCAGATGAATCTGCCGCACAGGGCCTTTTTTGTTGTATAATGAAAATGATGATCAGAATGAAAGAGCGGTACCTGACAGTATCATGACCGGAGAAGAAACCGGGAAAGAGAGGATCAAGATGTTCGGATTAGGTAAACTCAATGCTGCTGTGGTAGGGACAGGATTTATGGCCGGAAGAATGGCCGCAGTACTGAACGCATCCGGAACGGTGCGGCCTTATGCGGTTGTTTCCAGAGATCTGGACAGAGCGCTTCAGTTCGGCAGAGAGAACGGCTTCAAGAAGGCATATGACTCCATGGAGAAGATGCTGGAAGACAAGAAGGTCGATCTTGTATATATCGCGACGCCCGCTTCGGAACATGCCGAGCAGGTGCGCCTCTGCGTAGAGAGAGGAAAGCCGGTGCTCTGTGAAACGCCGGTCGCGCTTACGGCGGCTGAGGCGGAGAGCCTGTTTGCCCTTTCCGAGGCGCTGGACGTGCTGGTCGTGGAAGCCGTGCATACCAGGTTCCTCCCCTTCTTCAAGCAGATCGTCAGTGTGATCGCAAGCGGCGCGATCGGGACGCCGGTCATGCTCACCGCCGGGATCGCTTCCGATATTGAGAATCTCCCCCGCCTGCAGAGGCCTTCTCTTGGCGGCGGCGCGCTGGGAGACCTCGGATTTTTCCTTTTGAACTTTGCATCCATGATCTTCGGAGACCAGGTGAAGAGGATCCAGTCCAGCTGCGTATTCACTCCGGCCAGAGTGGACAGACAGCTCAGCACAGTGCTGCAGTACAAGGATGACAGGATGGCAGTCCTGTCCTGCACAACAAGCGGGAACGGCGAGAGCAGGGCCGTTCTGCAGGGCACAAAGGGCTACATGGTCATCGAGGACCTTATGAATTTTGCCTCCGTTACTGTATATGACAGCAGACGGAACAAGACGGCTTCCTATAAAAGGGGCAGACAGAAGAGTGAATTCGAGTTTGAGCTGGCTGCGTTTGTCGCGGCCATGAAATCGGGATGGAAAGAATGCCCCGAGATCCCGCACGCCCAGACGATCTCCGTGATGCATATGATGGACTTTATCAGAAGGCAGCTCGGGATCTCCTATGAGGATATCCAGACGTCTCCCCTGCCGGATCTGATCGCGGGAAGCATCAGCACCGCCGGGGCAGACCCCGCCGCTGCCGTGTCGGACCAGAGTGCGGTGCAGCAGCCCGACGCGATCACCGGGAGCACGCAGGATACGGCTCCTGCCGGAAACAGCGCAGCAGAGCCTGAAGAAGCTGCGGAAATCGTTGTAGAGGCGGAAGAAGTGATATCGGAAGAGCCGGGATCCGAAGCGGAAACAGCGCAGCCGGCAGATGAAACCGCCCGGGAAGAAGAAAAGATGCCGGAAGATCCGGAGCAGGAGTAGAATCCGCTTCGAAAGATCCGGCAAACAGTCAACAGAATATGTATTGTATTCCGCAGATGTTCTCAGAGAGGGAGCATCTGCGGTTTTCTGTCCGCATAGACAGCGTAATAGCGGAACCCAAGGGACTGCAGGATCTCTGCGGTCTCTTCGAACCGGCCGGCGATCTTTTCCGGAACATGGGCGTCCGAGCCGATCGTGATCAGTTCCCCGCCCATCTCCTTATAGCGCGTAAGGATATCCGGCAGCGGGTTAAAATACCGGAATCCCTTCATGAGAGGCGCGGTGTTGATCTCCAGCGCGATCCCTTTACTGATCAGCTCTGTCAGAATAGGATCGATCCTGTCGGCAAACGCCGCGTACGTATAGAGCTGGTCCCTGTGGGGCAGATACCGCGCCACGTAGTCGAGATGACCGCACGAGTCAATGCCGTCAAATGCTCTGATGTTGACAAGTGACTCCTCCAGATACAGATTCAGCGCCTCCTCCTCGGTCCTCCCGATCAGAAAATCCGGGTAGTAGGGATCAAATCCGGCGCACAGGTGGTTGGAACCGATAATGAAGTCCAGATCCTGATGAGACGATGTATATTCTCTGAGAAAAGGGGCAAGGTGCGCCTGCAGCCCCAGTTCAATGCCGAAGCGCAGTTCGATCACGTCCTTGTATTTTTCCTTCATAGAAAGAAATTCTCTGCGGTAAGAAGGGTAGTCCAGCTCGAATGTGCCGGGAGCGACGTCCGGATTATTTTCGTAGGGAAACTCCGGATCATAGTGGTCGGTGAAGCACATGTACTGCAGTCCCTGCTGAATTCCCGCAAGGATCTGCGTTTCCATGGAGGCGGTGCTGTCGCCTGAAAAACTTGTGTGAAGATGACAATCTGCTATTATTTTCATCTCAACCCCCATTGCCTGTTTTTTGTGAATTTTATCAGCATTTTTGTGAAGTATCAATCAATAGTTACGAAAACAAGGCGCGTTTTTGTGCATCTCTTGTATAAAATTCCGCCAAATACTTGAAAACCATATGCTTAATGCTGTAAAATGAGTTAGCTGACAAAGTATGACGGTCACATGCGCGATTCGGCGGGAAATGACGCGCGCAGGCGGAATTCTTCTCAAATGACAAGTTTGTGTAGATCGTCGTCATTGTTAACATTATCATTTCTAAATGTTTTTAGGAGGAAAGAAACATGGCAGTAAAAGTAGCAATTAATGGTTTCGGACGTATTGGTCGTTTGGCATTCCGTCAGATGTTCGGCGCAGAAGGATTTGAGATCGTAGCAATCAACGATCTGACCTCCCCCGCTATGCTTGCACACCTGCTGAAGTATGACAGCACACAGGGCAGATATGAGAAGGCTGACACCGTCTCTGCAGGCGAGGATTCCATCACTGTTGATGGCAAAGAGATCAAGATCTATGCTAAGGCTAAAGCTGAAGAGCTTCCTTGGGGCGAGATCGGCGTTGACGTAGTTCTGGAGTGCACAGGCTTCTATACCTCCAAGGCTAAGGCACAGGCTCATATCGATGCAGGCGCTAAGCACGTTATCATCTCCGCTCCTGCAGGAAATGACCTTCCTACAATCGTTTACAACGTAAACCACCAGAGCCTTACAAGCGAAGATAAGATCATCTCCGCTGCATCCTGCACAACCAACTGCCTGGCTCCTATGGCTAAGGCTCTCAACGATCTGGCTCCCATCAAGGCTGGTATCATGTGCACGATCCACGCTTACACCGGCGATCAGATGACTCTTGACGGACCTCAGAGAAAGGGTGACAAGAGAAGATCCCGCGCAGCAGCTATCAACATCGTTCCCAACAGCACAGGCGCAGCTAAGGCTATCGGCCTTGTTATCCCTGAGCTGAACGGCAAGCTCATCGGCGCTGCACAGCGTGTTCCTACACCTACCGGCTCCACCACAATCCTTACAGCAGTCGTAGAAGGCGCTGTAACAAAGGATGAGATCAATGCTGCTATGAAGGCTGCTTCCAACGAGTCCTTCGGCTACAACGTAGATGAGATCGTATCCAGCGATATCGTTGGCATGCGCTTCGGTTCTCTGTTTGATTCCACTCAGACCATGGTTCTGCCTCTTGACAACGGCACAACCGAGGTTCAGGTTGTTTCCTGGTATGACAACGAGAACTCCTACACCAGCCAGATGGTTCGTACCATCAAGCACTTCGGCAAGCTTCTCGGCGCTTGATCTGCACACGCAGCAGATGAATTATTGACCTGAAAAGCCTATGGGGGTCCGGTCTACATTGGACCGGACCCCTGTTCTATTAAAGGAGGAATTGAATTATGGGACTGAATAAAAAATCCGTTGATGATATCAACGTAAAGGGCAAATATGTCCTGTGCAGATGCGACTTCAACGTACCGCTGAAGGCCGGCGTTATCACTGATGACAACCGTATCGTTGCAGCTCTGCCCACCATCAAGAAGCTGATCGCTGACGGCGGCAAGGTTATCCTTTGCTCCCACCTCGGCAAGCCGAAGGGTGAGCCCAAGCCCGAGCTGTCTCTGGCTCCCGTAGCTGCACGTCTTGCTGAGTGCCTCGGCCAGCCTGTCGTTTTCGCGGCAGATCCTGAAGTTGTTGGCCCCAATGCCAAGGCAGCAGTCGCAGCAATGAAGGACGGCGACGTAGTTCTCCTTGAGAATACCCGCTACAGAAAAGAAGAGACCAAGAACGGAGAGGCTTTCTCCAAGGATCTCGCTTCTCTGGCAGAAGTATTCGTAAACGACGCTTTCGGTACCGCTCACAGAGCACACTGCTCCAACGTCGGTGTTACTGAGTATCTCAGCCCCTGCGCAGTCGGCTATCTGATGCAGAAAGAGATCGACTTCCTCGGCAAGGCAGTTGAAGATCCGGTACGTCCTTTCGTAGCGATCCTCGGCGGC
>CADCIK010000027.1 GCA_902801415.1 uncultured Lachnospiraceae bacterium | reverse complement strand
CGCATTCTCCGATGACGGTCTGCGCATCGGCGCCGGCATGGAAGATCTCGGCAAGGGACTCAGATCCATGGTAGGCACAATGTACGGCACAAAGGCAAAAGGAACCCGTTATCTTGAGATGACTGAAGGCTATGTTGTAAAGATGGCCATCGACAAAGATGATCAGGTTTGCGGCTATCAGTTCCTCAGCCTTGGCAAGATGATGGATGCAATCAAAGGCGGCATGTCCCCGAACGAAGCTTACGAGAAGAATCTGGGCACATATGGTCGCTTTAAAGCAAGAATAAGAAGGAGGTGCAGCAATGGCTTTGTTTGAAAACTATGAAGGACGCATGCCCCAGCTGCAGCCCGTTCTTGACAAGTACGGCTTCAAGAGCTTCGAGGATGTAAAGGCTTTTACAAACGGCAAGGGCGTTGATGCTTACAGCATCGTAGAGAGCACACAGCCGATTTGCTTTGAGAACGTAAAATGGGCTTATGAGCTCGGCGCAGCAATCGCTATGAAAGAAGGCGCTGCAAAGGCTGCTGACGCAGCTAAGTGGATTGGCGTTGGACTGCAGGCATTCTGCATTCCCGGCTCCGTAGCTGACCAGCGTCAGGTTGGTATCGGCCATGGTAACCTGGGCGCAATGCTGCTCGACGAAGAGACCGAATGTTTCGCATTCCTTGCAGGACACGAGTCTTTCGCAGCTGCTGAAGGCGCTATCAAGATCGCTCTTAACGCTAACAAGGTTCGTACGAAACCCCTCCGCGTTATCCTGAACGGTCTCGGAAAAGATGCAGCTATGATCATCAGCCGCATCAATGGTTTCACCTATGTGCAGACCAAGTATGACTATCTGTCCGCAGATGTTAAAGAAGACCACGCTCTGACCATTGTCAACAAGACCGCTTATTCCAACGGCGATCGCGCAAAGGTCAATTGCTATGGCGCAGACGACGTACGTGAAGGCGTTGCGATCATGTGGCATGAAGGCGCGGATGTTTCCATTACCGGTAACTCCACCAACCCCACACGTTTCCAGCACCCCGTAGCAGGCACATACAAGAAAGAGCGCTGGGAAGCTGGCAAGAAGTATTTCTCAGTAGCTTCCGGCGGCGGCACAGGCCGTACACTGCATCCCGATAACATGGCTGCAGGTCCCGCTTCCTACGGTATGACAGATACTATGGGCCGTATGCACTCCGACGCGCAGTTCGCAGGATCCTCCTCCGTTCCCGCGCACGTTGAGATGATGGGCTTCCTTGGCGCAGGCAACAACCCTATGGTCGGTATGACTGTAGCAGTTGCAGTTGCTGTTCAGGAGGCAATGTCCAAGTAATCCAAAGTGTAAGAAGGCTCCCGAAGTATCTTCGGGAGCCTTTTATTATGCTTCGGGCAAACAGGAAAAGAGGATATACAAATGGATCATGCTGAAAAGGCCAGGGCTCTGTTTCTGGAGGGCTACAACTGCGCGCAGGCTGTGGTATGCGCTTTTGACGATCTAACCGGACTTGACCGGGAGACGTCCGCGCGTCTCGCTTCCTCATTTGGCGGGGGGATGGGACGCATGCGGGAAGTATGCGGCACTGTGAGCGGAGCGCTGCTCGTATTGGGGCAGCTCTGCGGATACTCGGACCCCAAAGACCCGCAGGCCAAAATAGACCATTACCACCTGGTACAGGAATTCGCCCGGCGATTCCGGGAGATCAACGGAACGATCATCTGCCGGGAGCTTCTGAGCGGCGTAAAGACGAAGCCCGGAAACGAGCCGGAGGCGAGGACGCCGGAGTATTATGCCGCAAGACCATGCCTGAGGCATGTGGGCGAAGCGGCGCAGATCGTCGATGAACTTCTGCGCGAGATGAGCAGCACTTGAAATTGCTGAGAATATATACGCTAATACTGATTAGCGGGCCATTTACGATATTTTGACTCTGGATTGTTGAAAATTCCGCTATTTATTATATCAGAGCAAATGGCTAAGTAAAAACATGGTATTATTATATCAGACGCAATCATCTTCGCGATCCGAAGGGAAACGGATCAGTAAGGGAAGGAGAATCAGAATGCAGAGTTATCGTCCGAGGTACCATGCCAGTGTGCCGTCCGGCTGGTCGAATGATCCGAACGGTACAGTTTTTTATAACGGTAAAGCGCATCTCTTTTATCAGCATTTTCCCCATAAGGCGGAGTGGGGAACCATGCACTGGGGACACTTTACAACGACGGACTTTATCAAATGGGAGAACGAGCCGGTCGCGCTCGTGCCGGATAAGGATTATGAGATTATCTGCGGATGCTGCTCCGGCAGCGCCATCGAGAAGGACGGTAATCTGTGGCTGATGTATACGGCGGCACAGCCCGAGCGCCAGAGACAGTGTATTGCGATCTCCACGGACGGAGGAATTACTTTTGCAAAGAGCGCTGACAATCCGATCCTGACTTCCGAGATGCTCAGTCCCGAGGTCACGGAGACGGACTGCCGCGATCCCCGCATCTTCGTCAAGGACGGCATGTATTACTTTATCGGCGGCGCGCGTGTGCTGACCAAAGAAGAGCTGGATGCGGTCTCAAAGGGAATGACCAAACCTGTCAAGAACCGCAAGGGAGAGATCGTCATCCCTGCCAGACTGTCGGGTCTGGACTTCTGGGACCCGGAATTCATCTCCGGCATGGGTTACGCGGATCTGCGCTCGCCCTCTGCAGGCGCGCTCCAGGGAGATGATGTGATCGAGAAGGACGGATTCGGAAACCTGATCCTTGCCCGCAGCAAAGACCTTCTTCACTGGGAATATGTGGGACACCTTCTGGAGGAGGATACCGAGGGACAGATCCCGATGGAGCACGAGTATTTCTGCCTGGACGGCGTCTACGAGTGTCCGGATTACATGAAACTGGATGGCGTGGATGTGGTCCTGACAAGTCCGCAGAATCTTCCGCAGATGGGCGACGCATACCAGAACGTACACTCCGGCGTCTATATGATGGGCGAGCTGAATTTTGACAACGGCCGGTTCAGAGTGGACAAGATCGGTGAGCTGGATCATGGATTCGACTTCTACGCGGCGCAGACCTTCCGCATGCCCGACGGCCGCGTGGTCATGACCGCCTGGAAGGAAATGTGGGACCGCAACTTCCCGACGCGGAAAGAGGGTTGGGCCGGCACCTACATTCTTCCGCGCGAACTGCGTATCGAGGATGGAGAGTTTATCCAGAGGCCGGTCCGTGAGATTGAGAATTACAGAGGCAATAAGGTCACTTCAGGACCTGTCACGATCTCGGACGGCGAATTCTCCGTAAAGGGAGTGCGCGGAACATGCGCGGAGCTTTCTGTCACTTTGGAGCTTGGAACCGCTAAGAAGGCCGGCATCAAACTCTTCTGCGGAGAAGAACATGAGACGCTTGTCTATTACGACAAAGAGGCGGGAAAGATCATCTTCGACAGAAGTAAGAGCGGAATTCCTTTCAGCGGCAGTGAGGAGAATGTCGATCAGAGAGTCTGCGCAGTCGGCAAGAAAGACAGCATTGATCTTCATGTATTCCTGGACATCAACTCCATCGAGGTCTTCATTGACGGTGGACGTTATGTCATGACCGGCAATGTATACCCGGATCTTGGCAAGGACGACGGGATCTGCTTCTTTGCCGAGGGTGGCAGCTGCACCTTCAAGGATCTGGTCAAATACGACATCGAAGCGTGAGAACCCGGTAAGCAGTCTGCCGGCTGCGCTTTGCGCTGAGGCGGCATATTTCTGCTGAAGAGCTGTATTAAGAGAAGAAAAAAGGGATGTTCCCGTTCGCGGGAGCATCCCTTATATAATGTCCAAAATCTGATATACAACTGCAAATCGATGTGATTATTATCAGCTTTTCTCACTGCCCGGATGCAGGAGTTTTCTCAGGCATTTGGATCAATTCAATCCGCCGTGCCTGCGAAAATGCTGCAGAGCCGCAGCAGGATCTCGACATTCTTCTCCATGGACTGGATCGGCACATATTCAAAGCGCCCGTGGGCGTTTTCATATCCTGCGGACAGGTTGGGGCAGGGCAGCCCTCTGAAGGACAGCGCTGCGCCGTCGGTCCCGCCCCGGAAGGGCTCGCAGACCGGTGTCAGTCCGACGTCCGAAATGGCTCTCTTAAGATCAGCCACCAGCTCCGGATAGTTCTGCAGGACTTCTTTCATATTCCGGTACTGTTCCGTGATCTCGATGGACACGGTCTCGGGGCCATATTGGTCATTGAGTGTTTGCACGCATTCTTTCAGGAAGTCTTCCCGCGCCTCAAAGACATCTCTGTCAAAATCCCGAATGATCAGATACAGCTGTGCCTGATCGCAGGTCGCGTCACAGCTGACCACATGGAAGAACCCCTCTTTGCCCTCGGTATACTGAGGCTTTTCCGCGGGCGGGAGCATGTGCATAAAGGCGGACGCGATATCCGCGGCGTTGACCATGATCCCTTTGGCGGTGCCGGTGTGAACGCTTCGGCCTCTGATGCTGATCAGGGCGCCGGACGCATGGAAGGTCTCATCTTCGTACCAGCCCAGGTGGTCGCCGTCCAGTGTATAGGCGACAGGCGAGCCGAAGCGGGCCAGGTCCATTGTGTGTGCCAGACCGCCGACTTCTTCATCCGGCGTAAAGGCCAGACAGATCAGCCCGTGGGGGATCTCGGGGTGCGCGCAGTAATAGGCGGCCATTGTCATGATCGCCGAGATCGATGCCTTGTCATCGCCCCCAAGGAGCGTGGTGCCGTCCGTCAGGATCAGATCCTGTCCGACATACCGGGACAGGGAAGGAAACTCGTCAGCGCGCATGACGATCTTCTTTTCAGGATTTAACAGAATATCCGATCCGTCATAGTTCTCCAGCACCCAGGGCTTGACGTTCTCGCCGCTGGCGTCCGGAGATGTGTCCACATGCGCGATGAATCCTATCGGCCTGGCGCTTTCGGCGTCCGAGCCTTTCATAGTTGACGGTATTTTGGCATAGACGACGCAGTTCTCTTCGTCCAGACAGACGTCGGACGCGCCGATCTCCATCAGTTCCTTTTCCAGCAGTCTTGCGAGGTCCAGCTGGCAGTGTGTCGTCGGCCAGGTGCCGGAAAAGTGCGCGGACTGCGTGTTGACCCTGGCGTAGCGGATCAGCCTTTCCTTAACTTCTTCATAAAACATGCCCATAGCTGCCGCACCTCACATGCAGTCGCTGAGCCAGGCGGGGATCTCCTCCGGCTCGCGGTCGAGCAGGGCCAGCTGGGATTCGCTCAGGAGAGACTTGTGGATGATGGCTTCATAGACGTACTCGCGGAAGTACTTCTCACTGCAGACAAAATACCCTTTCTTTCCAACTTCGCCGCCCCAGGAGTTCTCGATTTTCCAGCGGTTGGGCTTTCCGTCCTCATCGAAGTTGACGCCGGTCAGGATCATGGCGTGGGTGGCGTAGCTCGCGTGGGACTGGAGTCTTGCGCCTTTCTCCATAAACAGTTCGGTGCCGCCCATGACGCCTTCGAAATCGAGGCTGTCGGGATCCCATACGCCGTTTTTGCGGTTGCCGTAGCAGTCGGAGTCGCAGCCGAACCAGACACTCATGCCTGCCTTGAGCTGGCGGATACAGAGATCCTCCATCTGATCCATGGTCAGATTCAGGTTGTAGACGTCGCCTTCCGCCATGGAGCCGATGTAGTGGAAGCGGTAATAGTAGTCCATGGGAAGTCCCGGCGTGGGGTGGTGGGTCACAGTGATGTAGTCGCCAAGATCCAGGCCGATGAATTTCTTATAGAAGGAAGCGGGCGTCATATTCCGGTTGGCGTGGTAGACGCCGTCTGCGTCCGTGTAGTCAAAGTCGAACTCCGTGACGGGCTCGCCAAAAACGATGCACTCCAGGCGGAAGATCTCCGCCATCATCTCTTCCTTGCGGGCGGAAGGGTCCTCGCCGCGGCGGACCATTTCCCGCAGCTCCCAGGCGTCCTTACGGACCAGGAACAGGAATTTATCCATGAAATTGGCCGTATGGGTGGACTGGTAGGACTCGGGCATGACGCTGGCCGGAACGGCGCCGTACTTGCGGACCAGGTCGGCAGCCATATCCCAGTAGCCGCCGTCGTGGAAGCCCTGCAGAATGTATTCCGTCATGCGGTCATCGAAAGGCCTTGCCGCCTCCCTGATGGCCATCTCCAGCACGTTGTTGGCTTTCTCGAGTTTGTCGAAGAAGGCCAGGTAGTTTCCGGAGAGCTCAAATTCGCTGAGGCCGGTCTTCTTGATCACTTCCTCCCGCAGGATGTTCATCGCGGCAAAGAGCCAGCAGCGGCCGCTCTTTTGCTGGGCTGTGATCCCGTGGGTCTTCACCTCCACTTCAAACGCGCCGTTAAGTTTTGCTGCGTTTACGGGGACAAAAGCAAGATCATTGATATCAGTCCCGGCCATGGCGGCGGTCAGGGCCTGTGCGTTCCTGTCCTGTCTGTAAAGCGCGTGAAAACGGCGGATCTGTTCGTGTGTGATCATAATCATATCTCCTCATTCTTCTTTAAATAAGCCCGATATCGGGTATAATCTAGTATAGACGAAATCTACTTTAGAGCAAGGAGAATAATAAAGGAGATTAAGGAATATGAAAAAGAGAATTATTGCCACACTTATGAGTATTGCCATTGCAGCCTCTCTGTGTGCCTGCGGATCCGGGACCGCGCAGCAACCGCAGCCGGAGGCGGGAGCCGCTGAGGAAGAATCAGCGAGGGAGACGGATGAAGAAGAGCCTGCGGGAGAAGTATCTGAGGATGCAGCGCAGGATATGACTGCAGCATATGAAACGGTGGAAGAGGATACTGCTGCGGAAGGATCTGACGTACGTCCCGAAGTGACGTTCAATCATTTTCACCAGATGGAAGAGAAGGATTTGACTGTGATCGCCAGCCTGTCCTATGAAGTGCCGGTGCTGATCGAAAATGCTGTGATCGAGCATACGGAGCTGCACAGAACGCTGGTTGGGGATTGTGAAGCAATTGCTGAGCGGTACCGGAAGTCTTTTGACGAGATCAAAGAAGCAGCCGGAACCGCGATCGAAAACATGGATGGTGATGTGGAGGATTTTCCGGCAGGAGAGATCGAAGGAACGATGGAAGTGGTCCGTTGCGATGCCTCTGTCCTGAGCCTTTGCGATATAAGCTATGTCTATTACCCGGGCGCGGCGCACGGTATTACGGGTTATACAGGCTACAACTATGACACGTGGTCAGGAAATCCGATCACTTTGGAGGACGTTTTCGCGGATCTTCCCGGTATGGAGGCTGCCATCGCTGACAACCTGATCGCTGTATCAACCGGTGAGAAGGTTGAGGCGGAAGACGGTATGCTGGATTACGCCTTCGAGAACGGATATGAAAGTCTGAACTGGGTGATCGACAGAGATGGCGTGCGTTTTATCTTTTCGCCCTCCGACATCGCTCCTTATGCGCTTGGCACCATCGAAGCCAAAGTATCATTCAGTGAAAATCCTTCCCTGTTCACCGGCACCTACGGCGCAGCAGAGGGAAGTTACGTAAAGAAGCTCGAGCCTTATATGCCCTATGCAGTGGACCTGGACGGAGACGGAAGTGCCGAGAATGTGTCTGTGAACAGCATTGCAGGTGACGACGACTATTACAACGCCGGTCTGGAAGTGCATGTCGGCGATGAGACTTTAACGCAGGAAGATGCGTTCTACGGCTTAACCGCGTATCTGCTCCATACAGAGGACGGCAGAAACTATGTGTACACGTTCACCAGCGGAGACAACGATTATCCGACGCTGACAGTGTTTGCGATCCGGGATAAGGTGCCCTCTGTGGTCGGAAAGATGGAGGGATCCGGAACTGCATCACAATACATCGAGATGCTGGGCGACGACGGGGAAGCTGACCCGGAGGAGAGCTTCATTCAGCGCATCCCGCTGATCGATCCCGCCCATTTCGCGCTTTCCACCAGATTAACGATCATGAGCACCTACAGCGGCGTTCGCTATTATGGAGTCGGAGACGACGGGATGCCCGTTCCGCAGACAGACCAGTATGATGTCCGAAACGGCATTGTTCTGACCAGCCTTGTCGATCTTAAGGCGGAAGAAGTGGATGTATTGACCAACCAGGTAACCGGCAAAGAGGTGGATATCCCGGCAGGAACAAAGTTCACCTTCTACCAGACAAACGGAACCGATACGGTCGACCTCATGACAGAGGATGAAACGCTCCTGCGCTTCAACGTGAGCGGAGAGTGGCCGCAGACCGTGAACGGAGTCAAGCTGGAAGAAGCGTTTGACGGAATCCTGTTCGCCGGCTGATCTTTATGAGGGGTCTGACCCCATTACAGAGTTGTTGCAACGGTAACAATTTTGTAATGGGGTCAGACCCCTATTTTGTATATTTCCTCTTGCCATTGGGATAAATACCTGTTATATTCAAAATAGAACAGTTATAATAATTTGGTCTGGGCAGCATCAGCTCCCACGGCTTTATAATAGATTGGAGGAAATACGATGAATAAAGATTTATATGGAATCCTCGGTGTGGACCGCACCGCGGACGACAAGAAATTAAAATCAGCATATAGAAAACTGGCCAAGAAGTACCATCCGGACGCTAATCCCGGCGACAAGGAAGCGGAGCAGAAGTTCAAGGACGTCGGTGAAGCTTACGCGATCCTGAGTGATCCCGAGAAGAGAAAGCTCTATGATACCTACGGCTACGCGGCCTTCGACGGAAGCGGCGCCGGACAGCCGGGCGGCGGAGCAGGCGGTCCGGGAGGCTACCAGTATTACAGTGGCGGCAACGGATATCAGTCCTTCCACTTCAGCGGACAGGACGCGGAGGACCTCTTCCGCAGCATGTTCGGAGATATGTTCGGCGGCTCAGGCAGATCCGGTTTTGGCGGGGGCAGGTTTACCGGCGGCTCCGGATTCGGGGGCGGCTACTGGGATGACGGATTCGGAGGCGCCTCCTATACCGACGGCAGATCAGGCGGCGCGCGCAGGCAGTCGCTGGATATGACCTCTTCTCTGACAGTCAGTTTCCGCGACGCGGCCCTTGGCGCCACGAAGCGGATCCAGCTTCAGGATCCCGCTGCGACAGGCAAGAATGCGGGGGTCACGACGCTTGAGATCAAGATCCCTGCCGGCATTGAGGAAGGAAAGAAGATCCGTCTGCGCGGACGCGGTATGGCGGGCACAGATGGGAAGAAGGGCGATCTTCTGATCGAGATCCACATTGATCCCGACAGCGAGTACACAAGAGACGGGCTGGACCTGTACACATCCGCACAGATCCCGTACGCGACAGCTGTGCTCGGCGGCGAAGCCATGCTGCCCACACTTCATGGCAGCGTCAAATGCAAGATCCCTGCCGGCATGCAGTCCGGCGGCAAGATCCGCCTCAGGGAGAAGGGCATCCACACGGAAGGCCGTTCCCCTAAAAAGGGCGATGAATATGTGGAGATCCGCATTGCGGTGCCCAGAAATATCAGCCCTGAAGCCAGAAAGAAACTGGAGGAGTACGCGGCGCTCACAGGCGGACGATGAGACACGGACAACCAATAAGCAGCAAACTTGATATAATTCACAGGTCAAAATCGTAAATAAGGCCAAGACGCTTGACAACAACAGCCCGATTGGCCACAATTATACAAATGCCAAAAAACTACAGCCGGAGGAAGCAGAACGCTTTCTCCGGCTTATAAAAGCCCAAACATAAGGTGAGGTATACAATGAAAAGAAAAAACGAACTGGCACCTTCCATCCTGTCCGCTGACTTCGGAAACCTGAAAGCGGATATCTTACAGACCAGAGAGGGCGGCGCATTATACGTGCATATCGACGTGATGGACGGTCATTTTGTACCGGAGATCTCTTTCGGAGAGGGGATCACCCGCACGATCCGTCCCTTTACGGACCAGATCCTGGACGTGCACATGATGGTGACCAATCCGGAGTCTCACATCGAGTCCTTCGCCAAGGCAGGCGCGGACAGCATTACCTTCCATTATGAAGTGATGCCCGGCGGAAATTCGGAGTATCCCAACGCCTATTACGCGTCGGATATCGATGACGAAGGAAAGACAGCGGAAGACGCGGCAGCAGCTGCAAAAGAGCTGATCGACCGTATCCATGCGCTGGGCTGTGAAGCCGGCATTTCCATCAAGCCCAAGACGCCGGTAGAGGTGCTGTATCCGATCCTGAAGGATCTGGATCTGATTCTGGTCATGACCGTTGAGCCCGGATTCGGCGGACAGAAGCTGATCCCCGGATCGGCGGACCGCATCCGGAAGCTGCGCGAGCAGGCGGATAAGGTCAATCCTTCCCTCAAGATCGAAGTGGACGGAGGCGTCAAGCTCGACAACGTGAAGGAGATCCTGGACGCCGGCGCTGATCTGATCGTTGCCGGAAGCGCTGTATACGGCAAAGACACGCTGGGCAAGACCAAAGCGTTTATGGAGATCCTGAAGGGCTGAGACCCGGACCGGACCGACGGCCTATAGAAAGAACACAACAAACGAATGGACAGAAATAAACAGATACTCGGAAATGCGCTGCTGATCCTGACAGCGATGATCTGGGGAACCGCGTTTGTATTTCAGCGCGTGGGAATGGAGCAAATTGAGCCCATTACATTTAACGCGGCGCGAATGGCGCTGGCAGCTGTGGCAGTCGGCATGGTATCCGCTATACCGACCAAGGCTGAAAGGAACAGGCTCTCCATACTCAGCAAAGAAGAAATACATTTATACCGCCGAAATACCGTATTCGGCGGTATTTGCTGTGGCACCTTTATGGCCGCAGCGAGCATCTTTCAGCAGATGGGCATCGTACACACCACTGCAGGCAAAGCGGGTTTTATCACGGCCATGTATATGCTGCTCGTGCCGGTGATCAATTTTCTCCTCTTTAAGAAAAGAAACTCCTGGATCGTATGGCTCGCGGTGCTGATCGGCGTTGTCGGCATGTACCTTCTGTGCATGGACGGCAGCTTCCGTCTCACCCGGGGAGATACGCTGGTCTGTATCTGCGCGGTACTTTTCAGCGGCCATATTCTGTGCTGCGACCACTTTGTGAAGCTCGGAAATCCCATCCGGATCTCAGCGATCCAGTTTGTGACCTGTACAGCGATCTCATCGGTTGCAGCGCTCCTTCTGGAACAGCCGGACATGGGCAAAATATTGTCCGCCGCCATTCCGATCCTCTACTGCGGGATCATTTCCGGCGGGCTCGGATACACACTGCAGATCATCGCGCAGAAGTTCACGGATCCGGCCATCGCATCGCTCCTTATGAGTCTGGAGTCGGTATTTGCGGTGATCGCGGGCGCTCTGATCCTGGGAGAGAGGATGAGCACAAGAGAACTTTGGGGATGCGTGATCATGTTCGCGGCGATCATTCTGGTCCAGATCCGCGGCGAATAGCAGCCGGATTCCCGGAGATTGGATCATCGGAAATCCCGGACGGAATCGCAAACAGCTGTTACATTCCTAAACTCCACCGATTGGAGGTAAATGATGAACTTTATATTTATTCTGAACAGTGCGGCACTCGGCGTCGGACTTGCCATGGACGCGTTTTCCGTATCGCTTGCAAACGGTCTGCACGAACCGCAGATGCACAGAAACAGGATCTTCAGCATCGCCGGAGTATACGCTTTCTTTCAGTACGCTATGCCAATGATCGGCTGGGTGTGCGTGCATACGATCATAGAGATGTTCTCAGCTTTTGAGAAGTTCATTCCCTGGATCGCGCTGCTCCTTCTTCTCTATATCGGCGGCAAGATGATCCTGGAGGGTATCGGCGAGAGAAACAATACGGAAGAAGATGCGGAGGCTTTGCAGAAAAGCGCTTCCGGTAAAGATCTCCTGATACAGGGTATTGCCACTTCCATCGACGCGCTTTCCGTGGGATTTACGATCGCGGAGTACAAATTTATGATGGCAAATGCGGCATGTCTGATCATCGGAGCGGTCACATTTGTGATCTGCGTCGGAGGGCTTCTGATCGGAAGGAAAGCCGGCACAAAGCTGTCCTGGAAGGCGTCTATCCTGGGCGGATGTATCCTGGTCGCGATCGGAATCGAGATCTTCTATCAGGGCGTTTTCGTATAAGCAAACGTGACTGTAAACAACTATAAAAGTACAAAAGGCAAGTCCCCGATCCATGCACTGTTTTGGCATGTGTCGGGGACTTTAAAGTGGAAGGAGTTTGGATAAGCCTATTACAGACAGATCAAAGTGCGATCTGCGTCAGACAGATCAAAGTGCGGTCTGCAGCGGGCAGATCACAGAAGGCCTTCCAGATCCTGGTCGGTGAGCGTCTCAATGCCGCGGCGGGCAAGGACTTCTTCCGCACCTTCCACATCGTCGACGCGCAGGACAACATAGGCAGACCCGGCGACGGGAGAAGTGAAGGCGTAGACATATTCGATATTGACGCCGGTCTCCTGAATGACCGCGAGGATCTTCTTGAGCGCGCCGGCCTGGTCGCTCATTTTGGCGGCGATGACCTTGGTCTCTGTGCAGATCGTGCTGTCGGAGAGGACCTCTTTGGTCTTCTCGACGTCGGAAACAATGACGCGGAGAATTCCGAAGTCACGCGTGTCAGCGACGGAGAGCGCGCGGAGATTGATGCCTGCGTCGGAAATTGTGCTGACTGCCTGGTAAAGGGTGCCGGGTGTATTCTCGAGTAAAGCGGATAACTGTGTGATTGCCATGGATATTCCTCCTTTAGTGAATCTCTTTCTTAAATAAAGCTCCTGTTGAGCATATGCAGGACCGGACAAGGATCCTGCCGTGGATACCGTGGTTACATGCAAAAGCCTGTATCAATCATGAAGTTTGCGCTTGTCGATGACACGCACAGCCTTGCCTTCGGATCTTGTGATGGTCTTGGGAGCCACAAGATGGATCTTGGGCCCGATGCCGAGCATGGAGCGCATCGCGCCGTTGAGCGCCTTCTCCTGCGCCTGTACGACTGCGATCTTATCGGAGAACTGCTCCGGTGAATACTCGACGTAGATATCGAATGTATCAGTATTGTTGACGCGGTCCACGACGATCTGATAGTTGGGGGTGTAGCCCTCTTTGAGCAGCACAGCCTCGATCTGGCTCGGGAATACGTTGACGCCGCGGATGATCATCATGTCGTCGCTTCTGCCCAGAGGCTTGGTCATCTTGACATGTGTGCGTCCGCAGGAGCACTTCTTGCGGGACAAAATACAGATGTCCTTGGTGCGGTAGCGAAGAAGCGGGAAACCTTCCTTGTCGAGGGAGGTGAATACAAGCTCGCCCTTGCTGCCTTCCGGGAGAACTTCACCGGTCTTGGGATCGATGATCTCTGCGTAGAAGTGGTCCTCATTGATGTGCATGCCGGTCTGCTCTTCACACTCGAAGGAGACGCCGGGGCCGGAGGTCTCTGTCAGGCCGTAAATATCATACGCCTTGATTCCGAGACTCTTCTCAATGCTTCTTCTCATCTCCTCGGTCCAGGGCTCTGCGCCGAAGATACCGGCCTTGAGCTTGTTGTCTTCAGGCTTGTAGCCGCGCTCAGCGAGGGACTCGCCCAGATAAGCCGCATAGGAAGGAGTGCAGCAGAGGATGGTCGCGTTCAGGTCCATCATGAACTGGAGCTGACGGTCGGTATTGCCGGAGGACATGGGAAGGGTCAGGCAGCCGACTTTGTGGGAGCCGCCGTTGAGACCGGGGCCGCCGGTGAACAGGCCGTAGCCGTAGCTGACCTGGCAGACATCGTCGCTGGTTCCGCCTGCTGCCATGATCGCTCTCGCGCAGCACTCTTCCCAGATATCTACGTCATGCTGGGTGTAGAAAGCTACGACGCGCTTGCCGGTCGTTCCGGAGGTGGATTGGATGCGGACACAGTTCTTGAGGTCGGTGCCCAGAAGTCCGTAGGGATATGCTTCGCGCAGGTCGTCTTTGGTGAGGAAAGGAAGCTTTTTGATGTCATCGACGCTCTGAATGTCTTCGGGCTTTACGCCTTTCTGGTCCATGAGATTGCGGTAGTAGGGGACGTTCTCATAGACATGTTTGACCTGCTTTACGATCTTTTCGTTCTGGATCTTAAGAATTTCCTCTCGTGACGCGGTCTCGATCTCTTTCTGGTAATAGTTGCTCATTTCATAACTCCTTTCCTTACTTTGCACAAAAAAAGCGTGGCACCTGTTGAAGTGCCACGCTTGTGTGAACGGATTTTTTAAGCTCTGCCCTCACTTTTTCTTAGCATGACAAATCAACCTTACGGCGTGCGCCAGTAAAGCTAAAGAAAAAGCTAAAGAAAAAGTTGTTAACGGTGCAGAGTGTGCGATTCATCGTGAATCTCCTTACTTGTGGTTCTTTGAATAAATAATCGTGTCGAGTGACTAAAATTGATTAATTGCAAATAAATATTCAGTTGCTGCAACTTGGGATGAATAATAGCATTGTCAAACCATTGTGTCAATACACTTTTTAATACAAAACCGTTCAAAAAAGCGATGATTTAGCAAATTGCAGTGTAAAAGGAAAAAGTTCAATGTGTCGGGATCCAAAGATGAAAAAAATTGACCACGTTTTTCATGCTAAGTATCATGCAAGAGAGTAAAATAATATGGTGCCAAAATACATATTATGCATGATATGCAGAAACTATGTAGGCAGCCACCATGCAGACAGCCACTTCGTGAGCAGATCAAAAGCAGGCGCTCACCTCGGAAGGACCTGAAGACAGAGTATGAGTCAGCAGAGTGAAGACAAGAGAATTTATATACTGAAAAGCGAGAAACCGGCAAAGGCTGTCGTCAAACTGGGCGTGCCCCTGATCGCCGGCATGTTCATCATGGTCCTCTACAACCTGGTAGACACTTATTTCATCGGCTTGATGCACGACGACTACCAGCTGGCAGCCGTCAACCTGGCCTACCCGGTCATGATGATCTCCATCGCGATCTCCAACATGATCGGAACAGGCGCTTCATCCCTGATCGCCAGGAGCCTCGGCGCGGGAGACAACGAAAAAGCCAACCATACGCTGACGGTCGGCTTCGTTCTGACGGTCATCAACAGCGTGATCGTCGCGGGGATCGGCCTGATCCTTCTGGACGCCATCGTAAAAGGCCTCGGCGCGCAGGCGAACACCTTTGAATACACGCGCCGGTATGTGCAGGTGATCCTGGCCGGCAGTCTTTTGACCATGGGCAATTATACGTTCGGGCAGCTCCTTCGAAGCGAGGGATCGGTGAAACAGTCCGTGGCGGGAATGATCGTCGGAACCATCGTCAATATCATCCTGGATCCGGTCTTTATCTTCGCGCTCGGCATGGAGATCCGCGGCGCCGCGATCGCGACGATTCTCGGCAACGGGGCCGGGATGCTGGTCTCCCTGTACTTTTACCTTCGGGGCAAAACATTGCTCAGACCATCTCTTTCCTATATCCGCCCGACCGCGGAGATCCTGCGGGAGATCTTCTGGGTCGGCGTGCCGGCGACCATGGAGACACTACTGACTTCCGCAGCCTATATCGTCAACAACAACCTGGCTGTGCAGTACGGGGAGCTGACCGTCGCGGCCATGGGCATCGCGCAGAAGATCCTCTCTCTGGGCAACTATATCTATCAGGGTTTTGCCGCGGGCACGCAGCCGATCATGGGCTACAACTACGGAGCGAAGAATTACCGCCGTATGCTGGACGTCCTGAAAGCCGGCGTGATGGTCGTCAGCGGCACGGAACTGTGTGTCATGGCCGTCTACGGCATCTTTGCGCCGCAGCTGATCGGGATCTTTACGCAGTCGCCGGAGGTCATCGCGACGGGAAGCCGGGTGCTGCGCAACATTATGTTCATTCTGCCGTTTGTAGGAGCGGTCTCCATGAGCAGAATGTCCTTCCAGGCCATGGGCAAACCGCAGTACGCGTTTGGGATCACCCTTGTCAGGCAGCTCGTCCTGTATGTACCGCTTCTTTTGATCCTGAACAGACTGTTCGGATTCAGCGGTATGATCAAGGCGCAGCCCGTCACGGAGCTGATCATGATGATCGTTTCAATAAGTCTCCTGCGCGGCGTGATCCTGCGGCAGCAGGCGGGGCCGGCAACCGGGTCCACAGACTGGCCGAGTAAGGTATAAACGGAATTTACGAGAGTGGTTGACAGTACTTTGACCAGATAGCATAATAAAGCAAAAGAGGGGAGCTTGCAGGAGCAGGCTGAGAGGGCGCTTACACTGTGCCGACCCGGAACCTGATTTGGATAATGCCAACGTAGGGATGCACACAGAGCGAACTGTAAAGCGGACATACCGAGGCTGTATGTCCGCTTTTTCACATGCGCTTCACAGGCGCGCAGGCAGATCTCTATGCGGAGGCGGGACAGAAAGGAGAACGAAATGCTGGGAAAGTATCTGGACGAAGTGAGAACAAAGGCGCCCCTTGTGCACAACATCACCAATTATGTGACGGTCAATGACGTAGCCAACATTCTGCTGGCCTGCGGCGGCAGTCCCATCATGTCCGATGAGCCCCGGGATGTAGAGGACATCACATCGATCTGCGGAGGACTCAATATCAACATCGGAACACTGAATAAGAGAAGCATCAAGGGAATGAAATTGGCAGGCGCAAAGGCGCAGGAACTGGGGCACGTGACGCTTCTCGATCCTGTTGGCGCCGGTGCCAGCGCGCTCCGTACCAATACAGCGTCGGAGCTTATGCAGATGATCCGCTTCACAGTCATCAGGGGAAACATTTCCGAGATCAAGGCGATCGCTCTCGGAAGCGGGACCACAAAGGGCGTGGACGCGGATATCGCGGATGCAGTGACAGAAGAGAATCTGTCCGATGCTGTCAGGTTTATAAAGGAGTTTTCCGCAAAGACCGGATCGATCATTGCGGTGACAGGTGCGATCGACCTGGTTGCGGATGCTGAGAGATGCTTTGTGATCCGCAACGGAAGGCCCGAGATGGGCAGGATCACCGGCACAGGCTGCCAGCTGTCCGGTATGATGACCGCCTTTGTTGTGGCAAATCCCGACAATGCGCTGGAAGCTGCTGCTGCGTCCGTCTGCGCGATGGGCCTTGCGGGAGAGATCGGCTATTCCCATCTGGCGCCGTATGAGGGAAATTCCACATACAGAAACCGGATCATTGACGCAATCTGCAACATGGACGGCGCCTGCCTCGACGAAGGCGCGAAATTCGAAATTCTGTAAAGGAGGACGCCTTATGAAAGTCAGTAGAGAGAGCCTTCTTCTTTATGCGGTCACGGACCGCAGCTGGCTGAACGGCAGAACGCTCAGGAGCCAGGTGGAAGAGGCGCTGGACGGCGGCGCGACATTCCTGCAGCTGCGGGAGAAAAACCTGGATGACGCGCATTTTCTGGAGGAGGCCAGAGAGCTGCAGGCGCTTTGCAGGGAGCGCGGCGTTCCCTTTATTGTCAACGACAACGTGGATGTCGCGCTGGCGATGGGAGCGGACGGGATCCATGTGGGGCAGCACGACATGGAGGCAGGCGACGTTCGAAGGCTCCTTGGCCCGGACAGAATACTGGGCGTCTCCGCGCAGACAGTAGAACAGGCGCTTCTGGCACAGGAGCGGGGCGCGGATTATCTGGGCGTCGGGGCGGTTTTCCCGACGGGTTCCAAGGACGATGCCGATGACGTCAGTTTCGAAGAGCTGAGAGCAATTTGTGAGGCCGTGACTATTCCCGTGGTGGCGATCGGCGGCATTTCGCTCAGCAATGTGAAGAAACTCGCGGGCAGCGGGATCTGCGGGATCGCTGTGATCAGCGCTATTTTCGCGCAGAAAGATATCCGGCTGGCAGCAGAACAGCTTCGGAAAGAGACGGAAGAAATGTTGGAGAAGAAACGATGAAAAGAGGCGCGATTTTTGATGTCGACGGGACGCTGATCGATTCTATGCCCATATGGGACGACGCGGCAGCGAGGTGGCTCACAGAAATCGGCGTACAGCCGGAAGAAGGCCTTGGCAGGATCATATTCAGAATGAGCCTGGATGAAGGCGCCGCCTACTTGAGATCCGTCTATACGCCGGACAGAACAGAGGAGGAGATCAAGAGGGGGATCCTTGGAGTGATCCGGAACTTCTACGTGCGGGAAGTACAGGCAAAGCCCGGCGCAGGGACGTTTCTTGCGCAATTGGAGCAGGCAGGGATCCCCATGTATCTGGCAACTTCCAGCAACCGCGAGCATGTGCGCGCGGCGCTGGAAAGGCTGGGTCTGTATCAGTATTTTGACGGTATGATCACCTGTGAAGAAGCGGGTGCAGGCAAAAGTGACCCGCGGATCTTTGTCATGGCGGCGGAAAGGCTGGGATTGAACCCCGGGGACATATTTGTATTCGAGGACGTGATCCACGCGGTGCGGACGGCGAACAGTGCAGGGTTTGTGACGGTCGGCGTCTATGACGCGGCCAGTGACGGCGACAACGCGGCCATGCGCGCGGAGTGCGGACTTTATTTGCACACATTGGAGGATTTTGAGACGTTCCGGAGCCTGGCGGGGCTCTGAGGCGGCGGGCATTCTGCGGTATAAAAAGTCAAAATTCTGCAGATGCACTTTGGGACTGATTTCGGGCACAGCCCGGGTTAGGCGGCAGACCGGGGGCACCACTCTCTGCCGCGGTATAAAACGTAATGCTGATTCAACAAAGAAAGAGAGGTAATCATGAAAACAGCACTTACGATCGCCGGAAGTGATTCCAGCGGAGGCGCCGGCATTCAGGCAGATATCAAGACAATGACAGCAAACGGCGTCTTCGCCATGAGCGCTGTCACAGCTCTGACTGCGCAGAACACAACCGGCGTATCAGGTATCATGGAAGTTTCTCCTGCATTTCTGGGAGAGCAGCTGGACAGGGTATTCGAGGACATCTTCCCGGACGCGGTCAAAATAGGAATGGTCTCATCATCAGACCTCATCCGCATGATCGCGCTGAAGCTGAAGGAGTATAAAGCGGTCAACATTGTATTGGACCCGGTCATGGTGGCGACAAGCGGCGCGCGCCTGATCTCAGAGGACGCGATCGGGACCCTCACAAAGGAACTTATTCCACTGGCAGATGTAGTGACCCCGAACGTTCCCGAGGCGGAAGTCCTGTCGGACATGCAGATCCGGAACGCGCAGGAGATGGAAGAGGCGGCTCGCGTCATCTATGAAAAGTATCACTGCGCAGTGCTCCTCAAGGGCGGACACCGGGTCAACGACGCCGACGACCTTCTGTATACAGGCGAAGGTCCACGCTGGTTTAGAGGGAAGCGGATCGACAATCCCAACACGCATGGAACCGGCTGCACGCTGTCGAGCGCGATCGCGTCCAACCTGGCCAAAGGATTCAGCATGGCAGAGTCTGTGGAGCGCGCAAAGTGCTATATTTCCGGCGCGCTGGCAGCGATGCTTGACCTTGGAAATGGGAGCGGCCCCATGAATCATGCATTCGCGATAACCGGTGAATTCGCAGCAGAGAAGGGAGATATCGAATGAGCGGTCAGATGAATCAGGAGAAAGGCCTCAAGGTCTCGGAGAGACTTTATAATAAAGCGATCCCGATCTGGGAGAGCTATTATGAGCACCCGTTTGTAAAAGGGATCGCGGACGGAACACTTCCCGTCTCCAAGTTCCAGTACTATATGATCCAGGACCACAAGTACCTGATGCAGTACGCTAAAGTATTTGCGCTTGGCCTCATCCGCTCCGTCGAGGAGTCGGACATGCGCGTATTCAGCAGCCTCATCACAGCGACGCTGGATACCGAAAATGCAGTCCATCAGAGCTATCTGGGAAAGCTCGGCATCTCCCGGGAGATGATCGACAAGACGCCCATGTGCATGAACAACGAGTCCTACACCAACTACATGATCTCCATCGGCTTTAAGGGCGGCCTTGCCGAAATAGCGGCAGCTGTGCTGGCCTGTTCCTGGAGCTATGAACTGATCGGCGAGTACATTGAGAAAAACTACCCCAAGGGCATCGAGCATCCCTTCTACGGACATTGGATCGGAACCTATACCTCCAAGGGTTTCCGTGACTGCAACGACGACATGATCGCCATGTGCGACCGGTTTGCGGAGGGCTACTCAGAGGAGCAGATCCAGAACCTGGAAAGGATCGTGGAGCTCTGCAGCAACTATGAGTACCAGTTCTGGGATATGGCCTGGAATGAAGGATACGAGTTCAAGGCAGAGCTGAAGTAAGAGAAGCATCAACCGTTGCGGCTGGTCGAGCAGGATGCATCTTCGTGCAAGCACGAACTGCGCTTACCGGCTTATCGCACAAAAAACAGCCCGGAGCACATTTGCTTCGGGCTGTTTAGCGGTCATGCAGAATGCAGCGCAGCCACAGCGAGGGCAGCCGGCAATCGGTCAGAAGCCGATATCCTTGCGGGCCTTGCGGTTGTTGCGGCGAAGGAGCGCGCCGTCCCAGCGCGCCTGCTCGGCGATGGTCTTAACTTCCAATCCGTACGGGATGGGCAGCGGCGTTCCGTTTTCGTCGATTGCGACGTAAGTAAGGAAGGCACGGTTAATTGTGTGGCGGAATCCCTCCTTGTCTTCGATGTAGGAGTCCACGCGCACTTCGCAGGAACTGCGGCCCACAAAAGTCATACGGGCCAGCAGCACAAGGCGGTCCGCCAGGTAGGCACCTCGCTTGAAAGTCAGGTTGTCGATGGACGCGGTGGTCACGTGAAGACCTGTGTGGCGCATCGCGCAGGCGCCGGCCACCTCGTCGATCCATGATACCAGCTGTCCGCCGAACAGCCTTCCCGTGGGATTGATATTCTCATAGCGGATCACATATACGTTTTCCACCTGGGAAAACTCAACGCTTCTCTTGGGGCGGGGATCATTGGCTCCGTAGTCTGAGCCGGTCTTGCCAAGTCCGATTTCTTTGTCGTTCATATTCTACTCCCCTCAGTGATCATGTTTTCTGCGCAGCAGATGCGGCTTCTATGCCGACGTAGAAGATGATGTGTCCAAAACCTGCTGAATATTATTATAAATGACGTCCGCGCCGCACTGCAAGGCAAAGGATACACGGGTCCTTCCATCTTGCGAAACAGCCGTATTTATGTTACGCTCTTGAAAATATGGAATCTTACTATTATTCGTTTCTTAAAAGGAGTGTGACCGAGTCTTATGGACGATGGCAGTCAATGGACATGGCTGATCGTAATATTGTTGCTGTTCGCCGCAGTGTTTTTTGCTATTACGGAAACCGCTTTTGCTTCCGTATCCCGTGTGCGTCTTAAAACCGACGCGGAGAGAGGAGACAAGCGCGCAGAGCGGGCCCTTTATGTGACGGAACATTTTGACAGGGCGATCACAACACTCCTGATCTGCACCAATATTGTGCACATCGCAACCGCCTCCATTGTAACGGTCTATGTTACAAAAAGATGGGGTGTTTCAGCAGTCTCAATTTCCACATTGGTAACAACGCTGGTAGTGTTTTTCTTCGGAGAGATGCTGCCTAAAAGTATTGCCCGCAAATACAGCGAGCCCCTGAGTCTCGCGACAGCCGGTATTCTTAGTTTCCTGATGATGATCTTAAAGCCCGCCGCTGCTTTGCTGACTTTGATCGGAAACCTAGCAGCAAAGGCAACCAAGGGAGACGACGAGACCTCCGTCACGGAAAATGATATTTACGACATCATCGAGGACATGACCGAAGAGGGCACTATCAATGAGGAGCAGAGCGAGCTGATCTCCTCGGCGCTGCAGTTCGGCGACGTGACGGTGGAGAGTATTTTGACCAGCCGCATGGACGTGGCCGCGATCGATATCAACATGCCCCAGGAGGAGATCCTGCAGTTCATCAAGGAGCAGAACCACAGCCGCCTGCCTGTATATGAGGGAAGCATTGACAATATCATCGGCATTCTGCATATCCGCAAGTACATCCGCTATTACATCCGGATCGGCAAAGCACTGGACATCAAGCCCCTCCTGTATGAGCCTTTCTTTGTCCACCAGTCGACCAAGATCGACGACCTTCTGACCATTATGTCCAGGAACAAGATCAATCTGGCTGTGGTCACAGACAACTATGGCGGAACTCTTGGAATCGTGACGGACGAGGACATTCTGGAGGAACTGGTCGGTGAGATCTGGGACGAGGACGATCGCGCTGTGCGCAATGTCGTTCCCATGACGGACGGCTC
>CADCIK010000026.1:14727-36826 GCA_902801415.1 uncultured Lachnospiraceae bacterium | reverse complement strand
TTGAGGATCTCATGGCGCATGCCCGGATAGATCCTGAGATCCACTCTGGAGAGTCCCAGCGCAGTATAGCGCTTATGGAGCCATTCGGGTCCCTGTCCCATGCGCCCGACCGGGTCATCCTGCCCCGCGATAATGAGCACCTTTTCTTTTCTGGAGATCTTCTCCATCTCCTTTCTGCTCCACACCCGGGAGAGTCCGCCCATGAATTCTTTCCAGAAACCGCCGGTGTTGTCGTGTCCGCACCACGGATCATTGATATAGGCCTGCACGTTCTCCTTATTGTAGGAGAGCCAGTCATAATCCGTCTCCCGGTCCTTGATCGCTTTCGCAAATCCGCCCACTCCCATATCCTGCAGCGTGGAATTGGTCTCGAACCAGTTCCAGTCATGGACCAGTGTGCGGGCCAGTCTGTAGCCGAACCGCATCAGCGCCGCCTGTCCGCCATTGGAGCCGCAGAGAATGATACCGCTGGTGCAGTTGTGGAATCTCTCCATGAAGGACTGGACCATAAAGGAGCCCATTGAGTGTCCCATCAGAAATGTGGGAAGACCGTTCCCGGAAGCCTTCTTGACCATGACGCGCAGCGCCTCCACATTGTTTCTGTACGCGCCGAGCGGCCAGCGCTCCTGCAGCTCAGCGGAAGCAGCGTTTCTGCCCTGTCCGTATGCGTCCAGACACCATACATTGACGCCGTGCTCATTGAACCACTTTGCGACCCCGTCATAGCGGAGCGCATATTCATTCATGCCTGTCATGATTGTCAGATTAGCCGTCGCGTTCTCTGCCGGCCAGCTCCATCCCTTGAGCACGTCCCCGTTCCTGATCTCTACCTGAAACTTTTCTGCCATTGTGATACCTCCCTGTAGTCCCCGACTGTCCATTATAGTATACCGCAGTATGACACCTGCGGTCTCTTCCTGTGCCAAAAAAGTCCAATAAAAAGAGGAATTCCATGGCGGATCCGTTCCGCCACAGCCATTCCTCTTCTTTCTCTCTTATAAGAAGCCTGCAGGTGAGGTCAGCCCTCTGCATCCTGCATCTCTTCGTTCGCGACATCCACAAGTGCCGCTGCCGCTGCCTGGCGCTCTTCCTCAGCCTTCAGACTGTTCGCCTCCTCAGCTTCTTTCTCAGCCTGCATTCTGGCAGCCTTTTCCGCTTCCTTGGCAGCCTTCTCGGCCTTTACGATCTTGCGGCAGTCGCTGCAGATCGTGGGAATGTGCTCCCAGCCTTTGTTAATGCGGAAAGTCTTGCCGCACTTAGCGCAGGTGCGGTCTTCCCAGTTCTCTTTGTCCTTGTCAAAACATGCCTTACAGAGATTCGGAATATGCTTCCACTCCACGTTGTAACGGATCGGGACACCGCAGATCCTGCAGGGCTTCTCTTTCCACTTGGCCTGTTCCTTGGCGTTCTCGGTCTTGAGGTACTCAAGTCTCGCGTTAAAACCGTCCCATGCTTCCTGAACCTTGTCCCTGAGGACCTTCTGAGAATCCAGGGCCTTGTTAAATGCTGCGCGCGCTTCATCGAGCTCGGCGAAGCAGGCTTTCTTGGACTCATAGATCTGTGTCAGTGTTTCCTGCATGGACTGTGCCAGAGAACGGTGTTCATCCGCTGCGTCGCGGTCTCCGCCGGCTCTCTCGCTTCTCATTGCGTTGTATTCAGAATCAATCCCCTTTTTCAGGTCCGCTATCTTCGCATTAAATGTCTGAATCCTGCTCCCGGTTTCATTTAAACGAGCCTTGGTCTCATCTGTGGTTTTCTTTGCTGCTGCGTATGCAGATCTTGCGCTGCTGAGCGCCTCGCCAAGGCGGGACAGCTCTGGATCTTTTCCAGACATGTTACATATTCCTCCTGTTTGCCAATAATCTTTTCATAACAGTCCCCTTAAAGGACCCTCACCTATTCATTATATTTTCGTAATGGATGGGTGTAAACAAAAATTTTGTAAAATATGCACGCAACGGTCCAAAGTTAGACCAGTCTTTTGCTGAAAAGTGCATTAAATACTACGAAGTATCGTTTCTATCTTATCCGCGCCGCCCTCATCGAGCTTCAGGATCAGCGAGATCTCTCCTGTCCTTTCATTGACGGACTGGTGAAGCGGCGGCAGTAGTTCCGCGCCGACCGCCATATACAGAAGCTGGCAGATGACAGATTCGGATTCCGTCCACTGGATCTTCTCTCCGTATCCGTTTCTTCTCATGCGGATCATGGTGACCGGATAGGTAACGGGATAAGTCCTCTGGCTGCGGTTATCGCCGCGCAGATGGAACATCTCAAGCTGTCCAAGCATAAAGCGGAGGATCTCGCCCGTCTGTTCGCTGTAGATCCGCTCAGCGCTGAGCGCTACATCCCTGAAATCGACTTTGACCGGTTTCTCATCACCAAGCAGCCTTACGACAACCGTCCCTGTATCCTCCGGGTTTGCCGCGTCGGCCGACTCTTTGCCGGTCGCGCACCAGCGGAACAGCTTTCTGACATTGAGCTCATTGAGCTCCCAGTGATTCTTCTTCTGTTTCTGATGATAATCGTCGAAGACGCGCGCGTAGGCGCCCCACCCTTCTTTCACAGCATTTCCTGCCGGCTCGTTCTTTCTGTATTCCCTGACTGACCCGGACAAGAGCTCCTCAATATAAGCGGTTCTCTGCTTGTCGTCATGGCTGATCCGGCCCAGGATCATATCGATCCTCTTTCTGAGCCCGTCATTGGGATAAAAGATCGCGTTCTTGAATACGACTGCGAAACGGAGCGCGCTCTCCGGCTCCATACCGGAGACCGCCGCCAGATAGAGAAGAAATCTCTCGCACTGCAGCTGCGTCATTTTGCGCAGATACCGGCAGGGGTGATCGAGGAAATCCTCATCCTCCATGATCCTGTCAAAGGACTTAAACTCCTGTTCAAAACCTTCGGTCCGGGTCTCTCCCCGGATCTGGGACAGGCGCTGGAAGTAGTTCCTGTGGTTGTAAACCGCTTCACTGCGCAGTCCGCCGTAATTGAATTTCCAGGAGACAGCAGCTTTCTCAAAGAAGTCACGCAGCGCGGCGGTCTCACCGGTCAGCCCCGCGGCCCTCCATCCGCCGATCCTGTGCATCAGCTGCATCGCTCCGTCATTGGACGGATTTTCCAGCCAGGTGAGCGCCGCCTCGGCAAATACTGCGGAATCATGCTCGTCTTTGCCGTTGAGCGCGCAGCAGAAATCCACGAATTTCTCCTGGTCCGAGCGCTCCATGCCGTGCAGGGCCAGGATCGGGTCCTCTACAAAGTCGGGATCCTCCAGGATCTCGGCAAAGTGACCAAGGTCCTCCGGAACGATATTCTCGGCGATCACGTGTCCGTAGGCCTCTTCAAAGGCCTCCCAGTCCGCTTTGACCGTGTTTCTGCATTTTCTGTAGTTATACCGCCAGATCGAGACAAGATCCCATATGTCCTGCCCGATCGCTTCCATGCGGTCGTCATCGGTCTCATTGTCCCACCCAAAGAAGGAATCCATCTCTGTCCCGTTCTCCGAAGTCGGATCCGTCAGCCATCTCGTGATCAGATAAGCGGCCAGCGCGGCGTTCTCAGGCGAGCTGGAGGACGCGTGGAGCATAGTGAGGAAATGAATGCTCTGCTCCCTGTTCATCTGCTCCTTCAGAAACCGGAGCGGTTCATTCTGAAACTGCGGAATGTTGAGGACCGCTTCATCCAGATACAGGTCCGGCACGATCGGCTCATGCCCGTCCTCGGGAATACTGCGGAAATACTCGCCGTACTCCTCCCATTTGTCCGACACAGCTTTCCTGCATCCGCACTGGTTGGTGTGCCACATATAAGCGGCGGATCGCAGATACTCGTTAAAAAAGGCTCTGCGCTTCATATCGTCCTTGAAATCCTGACTGTCCATATCCATGCGGACCATCAGGGTAAGGGTCTGGATCTCGGGATCCTCCGGATATTTGACATAGATATTCATCAGGTTTCCGAAATCCCTGACAAATTCCTTGCAGCTCTTGGAAGTCCTCACCACCGCCGATTCGCCGGACGCGTGCTCGTACTCATAGATGGTCTCTGCCAAAAGCGTGATAAAATGCAGTCTCTCTTCCTCCCGGATCCCCAGAAGATATCCCACAGGGTTCTCCCGAAACATCCGGTCTCCCAGATTCATATCATAGATCTTCAGTTCTTCCGGAATATCCTCCTGCGCCCTGACGGCAGCGATCCACCTCGCTCTGTAGACGGAGGCTTTCTCCTGCCATTCCCTGCGGCAAAGGAGCTGATTGTCCCTGAAAAACTGGCCGGTCACCCGGTAGCGGTTATTGAAGAAATCCGTGACTTCCTGCATGGAGCGGAAATTCTGTCCCCCGATCCATGCGTTGAGCCTGCGCACAGAGAGATCCGAGCGCCGGACCAGATACTCGTTGACAGCGAGTATATAATCCGTCTCGAAATAATCCTCAGACCCGTTCTCGATCGCGATCAGCGCTTCCAGAAAGATCAGGAGCCAAAGCCTGTCCCTCATGGGCGCCCTGCTCAGGAAAAAGGTCGGAGAATCCATGTATTCTTCACTGTTCTTAGCCGTTCCGGAAAGCACTGCAAAGCACCGCTTCTCCGTTTGTTTCAAATGCAGATCATCCATACGTTCATCCAGTTTCCTTATCGTCAGCGATTGTTGTGTATCCCTTTCCCGGATCCTAGTGGATCTCGTTGAGGTCATACGGCGTCAGCTGATAGACATAGTAATTGAGCCAGTTGCTGTAAAGCAGATAGCTGTGCGCGCGCCATTCCAGGAGCGGTTTCCCGGACGGGTCGTCGCCCGGAAAATAGTTGACCGGAATAGCCGTGCCGAGGCCCTTCTTGGCGTCTCTTGTATATTCATCCCTGAGCGTATTGCGGTCATATTCCGCATGGCCCATGATAAACACTTTTCTTCCGTCCCTGGACATGCAGAGAAGAACGCCTGCCTCCTCCGACTCAGCCAGGATCCGCAGTTCTTTGCACGCGTGAATGGCCCTGGCCGGGACCTCCGTGTAGCGGCTGTGCGGAATGAGGAAATAATCGTCAAATCCCCTGACAAGAGGCTCTTTTCTGTGCCGCACCTTGTGGGAGTATACCCCGAACAGCTTCTGCGGCAGCAGGCGCTTCTTGAGTCCGTAGTGATAATACAGGCCTGCCTGTGCGCCCCAGCATATATGGAATGTGCTGAATACGTTTGTTTTGCTCCAGGCAAACACTTCGCACAGCTCCGGCCAGTAGTCCACGTCTTCGTATTCCATCTTCTCAACCGGCGCGCCTGTGATGATCAGTCCGTCAAATCGCTGGTCCCTCAGTTCGTCGAAAGTATAATAGAACTTCTGCAGATGGGACATGGGCGTATTCTGGGATTGGTGGGAGCTCATCCTCATAAATGTGATGTCGATCTGCAGGGGCGTGTTGGAAAGCATTCTCAAGAGCTGGAGCTCTGTCTCTTCCTTCTTGGGCATCAGATTCAGAATGCACAGCTGAAGCGGACGGATATCCTGATGGGAAGCCCTGTTTTCGTCTACGACGAACAGATTCTCATTCTCGAGTATTTCCTTTACCGGCAGATCATTCTGTATTTTGATAGGCATGACTGGTAACCTCCCTTATCCGTTTCTTTCGCCGATCATCGCGAGGAAGTCTTCTTCAGAGAGGATCGCGATCCCAAGTTCCCGGGCCTTTTTGTTCTTGGACGAGTTTGATGTGACATCGTTATTGATCAGATAATCCGTTTTGGCGGACACACTGCCTGCCGCTTTGCCGCCAAGGCTTACGATCAGCGCCTTGAGCGCGTCGCGGTTAGGGAAGTGCTCGACTTTTCCCGTGATCACAAAGGTCTTGCCGGCAAGGATCTGCGGCTTATCCTCCTTCACATCCGCTTCAATGTGCAGTTCCCCGATCAGCGCGTCGAACTGCGCAGCTGCAGCGGGCTGTCTGAAGTAGTCGTAGACATTCTGCGCAAGGACCGGGCCGATTCCCTCGACGCCGGAGAGTTCTTCTGCATCCGCCTCCCTGATCCTGTTCAGGTCGCTGCCAAAATGGGAACAGAGGATCCTGGCGCCGGAAATGCCGATGCCGGGGATGCCGACTGCGCACAGCACTCTGGGAAGCGTCGTCTCCCTGGACTTTTCGATCGCGTCCAGCAGGCGGTCGCAGGATCTCTTTCCGAATCCTTCCATTTCTTCGATCACATCCCTGTGGGCATCCAGATGGTAGATATCCGCATAGGTGTGGATCAGGCCGGCCGCGATCAGTTTCTCCAGCGTCATCTCCGACAGGCCGTCGATATTCATCGCACTGCGGCTGACAAAGAGCGAGAAGGATTTGATCTTCTTGGCGGCGCAGTCCGGGTTTGTGCAGACCAGAACTTCCGTATCCTTGTCCCGGCGGATCATGGTCGGCTGCCCGCAGACCGGACATTCCGAGGGAATTGCAAGCGTGCCGGAACCCGTGAGATTCTCCGCGATCTGGGGAATGATCATATTCGCTTTATATACAGTGATACGGTCGCCGATCCCGAGCTTCAGCGCCTTTACGATGCTGATATTGTGGACGGAGGCCCGCTTCACCGTCGTGCCCTCCAGTTCCACCGGATCAAAGATCGCCACGGGATTGATCAGGCCCGTTCTGCTCGCGCTCCACTCCACCTCCGTGAGAACGGTCTCTTTGATCTCATCCGCCCACTTAAAGGCAATGGAATTCCTGGGGAATTTGGCCGTCGTGCCAAGAGACTCCCCGTACGCGATATCATCCAGCGTAAGCACCAGTCCGTCTGACGGAATATCATTCTGCGCGATCCGCGCCTCAAATTCTCCGATCTTGTCCGCCACATCGGAAGGCGTCACACGGACGTATTCCACAGTCTCAAATCCCTGCTCCTTGAGAAACTCCATCTGCCTCTGTCTGGAGTTGTCAAAATCCAGATCGCCCGCCTGTACCAGCGAGAAGGCATAGAAACGCACCCTGCGCCTGGCTGTGATCTGGTTGTTGAGCTGTCTCACACTGCCGCTGCAGAGATTCCTGGGGTTCTTATATCCGATATCCGCGAAGTCGCCCGCAGCGGCCGCCTCCGCTTCCAGTTCGGCGTTGATCTGTTCAAAATCCGAATACCGGATCACCGCCTCGCCGCGCAGCACGATCGTCTCCCTGCAGGGGATCCGCAGCGGGAGATTCTTGAACACGCGCGCGTTGTCCGTGATGACTTCGCCGATCTCGCCGTTTCCTCTGGTCACCGCTTTCCGCAGTGTGCCGGCTTCATACGTGAGAACGACCGTGAGCCCGTCCAGTTTCCAGGAGAGGAGCCCTTCGCGGCCGTTGAGCCAGTCCTGCAGCGCGTACCTGTCCTTGGTCTTATCCAGAGATAACATGGGGCTGGCATGTCTCTCCTTGGGAAGTTCTTCCGCGGCCGTATACCCGACATGCACAGTCGGCGAACCCGCAAGGACGATCCCCGTGCGCGTTTCCAGTGCCGACAGCTCATCGTAGAGCCTGTCGTACTCGAGGTTGCTCATGATCTCCGTATCTTTATTGTAATAGGCTTCCGACGCGCGGTTCAGCAGCTCCGTGAGGTGTTTCATCCGCTCATAATCCTGTCCTGAGATATTCTCCGCAGGAACTGCGCCTGTCTTATTCTTTTCTTCTCTGAAATCCGGCATATTGATCACCTGCTGTTCCGCCTGCTCCGTTTATTGCTCCTGTCCGGAGCGCACTCCGCGGTCCTGTAGAGTTCTTCCAGTTCCTCTCCGCGGATCCGCCTCTGTTCTCCGGGCTTCATGGCGCCCAGTTCAACATTGAGTACGCGCACCCTCTTGAGTTTCTTGACCTCGTTCCCGACAGCCTTGCACATCCTGCGGATCTGGCGGTTGAGGCCCTGTGTCAGAGTGATCCGGAATGTGTAGTCGCCGAGCCGTTCCACCCGGCAGGGACGCGTCTTCACTTCCAGGTCCCTCAGAAAGATCCCCTTCCGGAATCTCTCCAGGTCTGCGTCAAGGATCCTGCTTTTCGTGCGCACAATATACTCTTTCTCATGCCCGTTGGATCCTCTCATCATTGCGTCGATGAGATCCCCGTCATTGGTCATCAGAAGAAGCCCTTCCGAATCCCTGTCCAGGCGTCCGGCATATGTCAGCCTGACAGGATAAGAAAAGGCTTCATCAAGTGTCCTGTCAGCGTGAGGATCTCTGGCCGTACAGGTAACTCCCACAGGTTTGTAATAAGCAACAACAACTTTTTGCAGGGCGCCGCCAAGGATCCTGCCGTTCACAGTCACCTCTTCCCTTCCCTGCACACGCATTCCCGGCACCGCGGCGGTACCGTTCACAAGGACCCGGCCCGCTTCGATCAGGCGGTCCGCTTCTCTTCGGGAGCAGATCCCGCAGGAAGCAATATACTGATTCAGCCGCATACCCGGTTTGATCTGTTCGTTCAATGATAAAGCTCCGAAATCCGCTGCACTGCATTTCTATAGAGAATGCAGTCGCTGTGTTCTCTCATAAAGGCAAGTGTCTTGTCGCTGCAGTTCACCATAGTGCCGAATTCATTGACACTGAGGACCCGGCTGTCATAGTCCGGTGAAACGCCATTGGTCTTCTCCAGCACCAGATAGTAGGATCCGGTGCTCTCAATAAAGTACACGGAGCTTCTCAGTCCCGGTTCCGCTGCGAGTATATGGCTGCAGGCAGCCATGTCCATGATCGAAGGGAACTCAAACACAAATGTGCCGGAGGCAGAAGCCGTATTGCTTCTTAATCCCTTCCTGTCCTTTTTCCCGTCAGCCGCATTGTTTTTGCCGGCTGTCTCCTTCTTCACCGCGCCCGCTTTGCCGGTCATCTCCCTGGTCCTTGCGGAAACAGCCGGATCCTGGGAAATGGTAAGACTCACTGAGCGGTCCGGAAGTACGGATATTCTCATGGATGTATAGTCGTTTTTCATACTCAGGTTCACGGAATTGGCTGCCTTTAAGATGACGCCCCTGATAAACTCGACCGCGTTCTTCTTGCGGTCGAAGAGGTCGTCCAGGTTGATCCCGTGCTCCTTGAGGTCATCCTGCGTGATGATGCAGTTTATAGTTGTTTCATTGATCTTTCTGAACTTCAATGCATTCCTCCACGTAAGAATTATTGATCTTCTGACTACCCATTATACAACACAGTTTCTGCGTTATCAATTATAGTCAGCGCCGCGGCATTTGCAAAACCGCGCCTTTTATATTCACCCTATACGGGTCTGAACAGCCTCAGCATCACAAAAAAGAACGCTGTGCAGCACGTGCACAGCGTCCCTCTATGATCTTTGTACCGGATATTATTTAGCTGCAGCTGCCTGCGCCATAACTTCCTCAGCAAAGTTGTCCTGTCTCTTCTCGATGCCTTCGCCGGTCTCGAAACGAACGAACTCTTTGATGGTGATCTTGGTGTTGTTGGCCTTGCCGACCTGGTCAAGATACTGACCGACCGTCTGCTTGCCGTCCTCTGCACGGACATAAACCTGATCGAGCAGGCAGATTTCCTTGAACTGCTTGTTCAGTCTGCCGATGAGCATCTTCTCGATGATGTTCTGGGGTTTTCTCTTGTTCTCGGGGAGCTTGTTGTTCTCCTCGATCGCCTGTGCAAGGAGGATCTCTTTCTCATGCTCTTTGTAATCATCCGGAATATCAGCCTGGCTGATGTACTTGGGATTCATAGCTGCGATCTGCATTGCTACGTTTGTAAGAGCTGTCTTGACTTCGTCATTGACTACTGCAGTCTTAGCGTCAACGATAACGCCGATCCTGCCGTGGCCGTGAAGGTATGTAACGACACAGCCTTCTGTCTCTTCGATCTTCTTGAATCTGCGGATGCTCAGCTTCTCGCTGATCACTGCGATCATGTCTACCAGAGACTCCTTAACGGTCTTGGCTGCATCATCGATCCATGTCTCTTCCATGAACGCGTCGATATCCTCAGCGGCGGTATTCAGAGCCTGCTGCGCTACCTTTGCAACGTATGTGCGGAACTTCTCGTTCTGTGCAACGAAGTCTGTCTCGGAGTTAACTTCGACAACTGCTGCCTTGCTGTCATCATCCTGTGCGATGAGGCAGATACCTTCCGCTGCGATCCTGCTGGCCTTCTTCTCAGCCTTAGCCTGTCCCTTCTTTCTCAGGAACTCGATCGCTGCATCCATGTCGCCGTTGGTCTGTGTGAGGGCCTTTTTGCAGTCCATCATACCCGCGCCGGTTACTTCTCTCAACTGCTTGACCTGTGCTGCTGTAATTGCCATAATCATTACCTCTCTGTTCAATAAGATTTATCGGATCGAAACTTCAATAAATTACAGGGTTCCCTCAGCTGCCTGCTCTGCTTCGCTTGCAGCGGATTCCTGAGCCAGAGCGTCCTGCTCGGAAGCGTCAACGTTCTCTTCGCCCTGTCTTGCCTCGATCACAGCGTCCGCCATCTTGCTGCAAAGAAGTTTGACAGCACGGATCGCGTCGTCGTTGCCGGGGATGATGTAATCAAGCTCTTCGGGATCGCAGTTTGTATCGCCGATACCGATCAGAGTGATGCCGAGTGCGTGTGCCTCTGCGACGCAGATTCTCTCCTTCTTGGGGTCGATGACGAAGATCGCATCCGGAATGTGAGTCATTTCCTTGATGCCGCCAAGGTTCTTCTCAAGCTTCTCCCACTCTTTGTTGAGCTTTGCGACTTCCTTCTTGGGAAGTACGTCGAATGTGCCGTCCTGGGACATAGCTTCGATCTTCTTGAGACGCTCGATCCTGCCCTGGATGGTCTTGAAGTTTGTGAGCATGCCGCCCAGCCATCTCTCGTTTACATAGTACATGCCGCAGCGCTCAGCCTCAGTCTTGACTGCGTCCTGTGCCTGCTTCTTGGTGCCTACGAAGAGGACGGTTCCGCCCTGCTCAGCGATCTCGAATACTGCTCTGTAAGCCTCGTCAACCTTTACGACAGACTTCTGAAGGTCGATGATGTGGATCCCGTTTCTCTCTGTGAAGATGTAGGGAGCCATCTTGGGGTTCCAGCGTCTTGTCTGATGACCAAAATGTACGCCTGCTTCAAGCAGCTGTTTCATTGATACAACACTCATTTCTTTTCCTCCGTGTTTGGTTTGTTCTTCCGTATTTTCGTCTGCAGTCTTGGAAGGTTTGCTACCACCCTGCCGGGTCAGAGCCCGGGTAGAGCACCGGTATCTGCCGAAAATACGTGCTTACTATTACGCAACATTAGAATATTACCACAAGCAAAAAGTTCGCACAAGTGTTAGTTGCACGAACTTTCAGACTTTTTCATATTTTGACGCCAAAATACTGCGGCCGGACGGCTCACAGTCCCTGGTTGTCGGGATCCACCTGCTTCTTGAGCTCCTTGAGCTCTCCGTAGATCGCATCGTTAAGGACTTTGATATAAGTTCCTTTCATGCCGGAAGAGCGGGATTCGATCACGCCTGCGGACTCAAATTTCCTCAGGGCGTTGACGACAACGCTTCTTGTGATGCCCGCCTTGTCGGCGATCTTGCTGGCGACAAGGATTCCCTCAATGCCGTTCAGCTCCTCGAAGATATGGACGATCGCGTGCATCTCCGTGTAACTGAGCGTATTGATGGCGGACTTGACCACGTTGATCTTGCGGTTCTCCTCCGCGGTCTCCTCCGTCACGGCGCGCAGCATCTCCAGCCCCACGACAGTCGTGCCGTATTCGCACAGGATGATATCGTCAATATCGAAACCGCCGCCGTTGTTGTAAATAAACACTGTGCCCAGTCTCTCGCCTGCGATCTCGATCGGTGCGATGATGCCGATATTGCTGCAGTCCTCTTCTTTGATGAAGCCGAGCGTTCCCAGGATCACGTTCTCATTGGTGGACAGTACTCCCAGAAAGCGCTCATTGAGCGCAGCGTCTATAAATGTGCCGACCTGGTCCGTGATCAGGTCGCTCAGGATCGGGATCTCCCTGTACTCGCCAAAACCGAGCACTTTGCCCTTCTTGCTGATCACAAGGATGTTGGACTCGAGCACATCGCTCATGACTCTGCAGATATCGCTGAAAACGACTTTCCCGGTGTCATTGTTATGAAGCAGTCTCTCAATTTTTCTGGTGTTGTCCAGAAGTTTTACATTTCCCATTGCCTGCGTCCTGTTCAATTCTATACCTGACCTTTCAGTGTTCATCATGTCTATTCCGGGTGTCATTCCTCAGTTTTATTGTCTTCAACATAACCGCAGTCCTGATCCGCGCAGACCAGTCTGCTTCCCTTTTCAAGCATGATCCCGCCGCACCTGGGGCATCTCTTTGCGGAAGGTTTCTGCCAGCTCATAAAGTCGCACTCGGGATTGCCCATGCATCCGTAGTACTTGCGGCCCTTCTTGGTCTTTCTTACAACGATGTCCTTGCCGCATTTAGGACAGGCCACGCCGATCTTCTCATAGTAGGGCTTTGTGTTGTGGCACTCCGGGAATCCCGGGCAGGCAAGGAATTTGCCATGCGGCCCGTACTTGATGACCATGTGTCTTCCGCAGTTCTCGCAGACTTCATCCGTCTCCTCGTCCGCGATCTTGACCTTCTCCAGATCGATCTCCGCCTGTCTGACAGCTTCATCCAGATCCGGATAGAAGTTCTCAATGACTGTCTTCCACTTGACGCTGCCCTCCGCAACGCCGTCGAGAAGGCTCTCCATATGAGCCGTGAAGGCCGGATCGACAATGGAGGGGAACGCGCGCTTCATCATGGAATTGACGACTTCGCCCATTTCCGTCAGGTAAAGGTTCTTGTCCTCCTTGACGATATAGTGTCTTGCAAGGATCGTACTGATCGTCGGCGCGTAGGTACTGGGACGTCCGATCCCCTGCTCTTCCAGCGCTTTTACCAGCGAAGCTTCCGTGTAGTGGGGCGCCGGCTGCGTGAAGTGCTGTCTGGGGTCAAAGTGATCGAGAGTGAGCGCGCTGTCCGTATTGAGATTTACCGAGAGCTTCTCGCTCTTCTCCTCGTTCTCTTCCTGGCTGTACACACACTGGTAACCGTCAAAGAGAAGTCTCGATGTCGAGGCAGTGAATATGTACATTCCGCCCGCGCAGATGCGGACCTGTGTATTCTCGAATCTGGCTGCGCTCATGCGGCTCGCGACAAAGCGCTTCCAGATCAGATTGTATAAGCGGTACTGGTCTCTGGAAAGGGACTCCTTAATGGAAGACGGAAGAAGTTCGATGTCCGTGGGACGGATCGCTTCGTGCGCGTCCTGGATCTTGCCTTCATTCTTGCCGTTCTTCTCCTGATTCAGCAGGTATTCCTCGCCGTAATGCGCGCTGATATATCCCGCCGCGGCCGTCTGGGCCTCATCGGAGATCCGCGTGCTGTCTGTTCTCAGATATGTGATCAGAGCGACCGTTCCGCTTCCCTTGATCTCTACGCCTTCATAGAGCTGCTGCGCGATCCGCATGGTCTTGGACGTTGAGAAATTGAGCGCGCGGCTCGCTTCCTGCTGCAGCGTGGACGTCGTAAACGGGAGCGGGGACTTCCTGCTCCTCTCAGACCGCTTTACTTCGATGACTTTGAAGGACGCGTCTTTTAATGCATCCGTGACCGCGAGGACCTGGTCTTCTCTCTCCAGTTCCTCCTTGACCGTCTTTCCGTCTTCTCCGGTCCTGCCGTAATAATGGACGGCAAAGGGCTTTTTGTTTCCGTCCGCTTCAAGGAATGCGTCCAGGGTCCAGTATTCCCTGGGAATAAACGCGTTGATCTCTTCCTCCCTGTCCGCGATCATGCGGAGCGCCACGGACTGGACTCTTCCCGCGGAAAGGCCTCTCTTGACCTTCTCCCACAGAAGCGGCGAGATCCGGTACCCCACGACGCGGTCCAGTATTCTGCGTGTCTGCTGCGCGTCCACCAGGTTCATGTCAATGCTTCTGGCGTTCTTTAAGGATTCTGTCACTGCTTTTTTCGTGATCTCATTAAAAGTAATGCGATAGACTTCCTTGTCCTTCATCTCATCCAGCTTTAAGGCTGCCATGAGATGCCAGGAGATCGCTTCTCCTTCGCGGTCAGGGTCCGTTGCAAGATAGATGCGGTCTGCTTTTTTGACTTTCTTTCTAAGATCCGCCAGCAGTTCTCCCTTGCCCCTGATCGTTATATACTTGGGCTCATAATCGTTGTCGACGTCGATCCCCATCCTGCTCTTGGGAAGGTCTCTGACGTGGCCGTAGCTGGCCGCCACTTCGTAATTGGAGCCGAGGAACTTCTTGATCGTCTTGACCTTGGCCGGCGACTCCACTATGACCAGATTATGCTTGCGTTTACGTGCTGCTGCCATAAAAACCTCTTACTGTTTACTGAATTCGTCCGCCTGAATTGTCGCATAACTATTGATAAATTCAATAATTTATCAAACGATGCACGATAAAACAGCCAAACTTCGGGTACTATAACATAATTGCGGTGCAATTTGCAAGCCCTTTTCAGGAACCGAAAAGCTTTCTTTTTCTTGCGATCATTTCCTCTATATTGTCCATATAGATCTCCACTTCTTTGGCGTCGTCGCAGCGCTCTATGCGGCCTCCGGGGAAGACGCCTTTGGAGATGCTGCCTGCGCCGAGCGCCAGGATCGACTGCTTCTCTTCCATGATCAGGATATTATAGATGCCCGCTTTGCCGTCCAGGGCATAACCGACGTTTTCAAAGTTGCCGGACATGTTTTTCTGCCTGTACAGGTAGTAGGGCTTCATGCCCATGTCCGCCGCGCCTTTCGCCGCGATCTCCATACTCTCATCTGTGTTGTTGATCGATGTAAATCCGTTTTTCTCGATCCACTTGTGGAGCCTGGAGGCCCTCTTGATCGCCAGCGAGTGTACGGTCAGATCGTCCGGTCTCAGGTCACTGATCACATCGATCGTGTACTGCACGTCCTCCGGCGTCTCCCCGGGAAGTCCCAGGATGATATCCATATTGATATTGTTAAAGCCGGCCTCTCTGGCCAGTTTAAACGCGTCTATGGTCTGCTGCGCGCTGTGCTGCCTGCCGATCAGTTTCAGCGTCCTGTCCAGCATAGTCTGCGGGTTTACGCTGATCCTCTCCACGCCGCATTCTTTGAGTACGGAGAGCTTCTCAGCAGTAATGCTGTCGGGCCTTCCCGCCTCGACGGTGAACTCCTGCAGCCTTGTCGTGTCAAAATACTGCCTGATCATCCTGATCAGCCGTTCCGACTGCGCAGGCTCCAGTGTGGTAGGCGTACCGCCGCCGATATAGAGCGTGTCCAGGATCTTCCCTTCCATCAGGGGCGCGGAAGCTTCCATTTCCCTCTCCAGCGTATCCAGGTAGGCGTCGACTCTCTCCTTCCAGGAAGACAGCGGAAACGAGGTAAAGGAGCAGTACAGGCAGGTCGTCGGACAGAAAGGGATCCCCACATAGAGGCTGTAGCCGTCCTCGTAGTGGATGCCGGAGAGGATCCGCCTCTCCCGGTCCGCGATATCCGCCGCGAGAGCCGCCTTCTCAGGGCTCACAAGGTGCTCCCTCTCCATAAAGAGCGCCGCCTCTTCCACCGAATCTCCCTCCCGGAGCCTTGTCATCGCGATCTTGGTAGGTCTGATCCCGATCAGTTCGCCCCAGGGGAGCGTGGTCCCCGTATGCGCGCACAGCATCTCATACAGCAGATGCTTGGCTGCCGTCTTGCACTCCGTGCTCTTCCGGTCATAGGCGATCCCCTCCGGGGCCTGCGCTGTCCGCGTGACTGCCGGCTGATCCGGCGGCAGGATCGTCATCTCTATGCGGTCGTTTTCAAAATCCACACGAAGAAAAGCCGGCTCGGGATATTTTCTCTCGTCCGGCTCTCCAACAAATACCTTAACTGTCTCCTGAGGATAAAATGCCTTCAGGAGAGAGTGGATCTCATATCTATACAGTTCTACGTTTTCTACAGCTATCATTTTCAGTTTACCGGTTATCTGCCGCGGGACCGGATCCCGGTCCCTGCAGTCTTATACAAAGTAATTGTATTTCTTTTCGTGTTCGATGGACGTAAATCCGCCGTGTCCGGGATAGACGACCGTGTCGTCCGGGAGCTTGAAAAGCTTGCCGCGCACTGACTCCACAAGGTCATGCATATCGCCGGTGGGCAGGTCGGTCCTTCCCACGGACTCCTCAAACAGCGTGTCGCCGCTGATCAGCATCGGCGATCCGCCGCTCTGTTCCGCTTCTATGTAGTAGCAGCAGCTTCCTTCCGTATGCCCGGGCGTATAGATCATCTTCAGCGTGATCCCGGCTTCGGTCACCGACTCGCCGTCGATCAGATAGTGATCCGCCGTTACGGTGCAGGGCCTTCTGACATCCGAGGATCCGTTCAGTGCGGAATCGTTCATGAACTCTCTCTCGTACGCGCTCGCGTATACAGGCGCGCCGCTGGCCTCCCTGAGCGCCTTGACGCCCAGAATGTGGTCAAAGTGGCCGTGGGTCAGAAAGATGGCCTTGATCGTAAGCCCCTGCTTCGTGAGCTCGTCATTGATCTCTTTGCCGTAATCGGCGGGATCGAAAACGATCGTATCGCCCTCCCCTTCCCTGTGAAGATAATAGACGTTGGTCTGGACCATTCCGACCATGTAGCATCCGATGATGATTTTCTTCATGGTTTCCTCCAAATGTTAAACAGGATCAGCCGTTTGTTCTCTTTACAGCCTGCACGCCCTTGATATTCTGGAGTTTGCCGCAGATCTCCTGCAGCTCCTCAATACTCTTGACCTCAAAGCTGATGGTCAGCGTCGCGATGCCGTGCTTGCTGGTCATGGTATTGACTTTGAGGATATTGATATTTCTCTCAAAGAAATTCTTCGTTATGTCATTGAGGAGGCCCGCCCTGTCATTGGCGTAGATATTGATCTCGGAAACGAATCCGGCCTCTTTCTTGTCCTGTGCGCCGTCCACCCAGCTTGCTTCAATGATACGCGCCATGTTCTCTTCATCGAGATTTACGACATTGACGCAGTCCGCGCGGTGGATCGAGACGCCTCTTCCACGGGTCACAAATCCGACGATCTCATCGCCGGGAACCGGGTTGCAGCACTTGGAGAAGCGAACGGCCACATCCTGTATGCCCTTGACGACAATGGAGCCCTGTCCCTTGCTGTGCATATGGGGCCTGTGCTCGGCGATTTCTTTGAGGACCTCCTCGTCGCTGAGCTGCTTCTTGTGATCTTCCTCATAGAGCTCGTGGAGCTTATTGACGATCTGCCCCTCTTTGAGTCCGCCGTGTCCTATAGCTGCCAGAACGGCGTCCCATTCGCGGAAGCCGTATTTGCGGAGGATCGCGTCCTTGTACTCGGGCTTTAACAGCTCGGAGAGTACATAGCCCTTGGACTTGCTGTAGGTGCTCATGAGCTCCTTGCCGGTAGCTATGTTCTCCTCTTTCATCTCCCTGCGGAACCACTGATTGATCTTATTGCGGGTAGATGCGCTCTTGGCAATACTGAGCCAGTCCGGGCTGGGACCCTTGGAATTCTGGGACGTCATGATCTCGATCCGGTCTCCGTTGTGGATCCGGTAATCGATATTGACCAGTTTTCCGTTTACACGCGCACCGATCATCCTGTTTCCGACCGCGGAGTGGATGGAGTACGCGAAGTCGATCGGCGTGGAACCCGCGGGCAGGTTTTTGACCTCGCCTCTGGGCGTAAAGCAGTAAACGCTGTCCGAGAACAGATCCAGGTCGCTCTTTAAGAGATCCATGAACTCCTTGTTGTCGGACATGTCTCTCTGCCACTCCAGGATCTGGCGCAGCCATGCGAGCTTCTCTTCTTCCTTGTTCTCGGGGTTCTTGCCGTCCGACTCTTCCTTATACTTCCAGTGCGCCGCGATACCGTATTCAGCGGCCCTGTGCATCGCGAAGGTACGGATCTGGATCTCAAAAGGCTGGCCGGTGGGGCCGATCAGCGTCGTATGAAGGGACTGATACATGTTGGGCTTGGGCATGGCAATGTAGTCCTTGAACCTGCCCGGGATCGGCTTGTACATCTCATGGATGATGCCGAGCGCGGCGTAGCAGTCCTTGACCGAATTGACAATGATCCGGACCGCGAAAAGATCGTAGATCTGGTCCAGTGCCTTGCCCTGATTGACCATTTTCTTGTAAATGCTGAAAAAGTGTTTGACGCGGCCGTCCACCTTGCCTTCGATCCCCGCATCAGCGATATGCTTCTGCACTTCGACGGCAATTTCCTGGACGTATTTCTCCCGCTCGGACTTGCGCTGTGCGACCTTCTCTACGAGGTCATAGTAGACGTCCGGCTTGAGATACTTTAAAGACAGATCATCCAGTTCGACTTTGATCTTGGAGATACCAAGCCTGGATGCGATAGGCGAATAGATGTCGATCGTTTCCTGCGCGATCCGGATCTGCTTCTCCGGCGGCATGTGAGCCAGTGTGCGCATATTGTGAAGACGGTCGGCGAGTTTGATCAGGATGACACGGATGTCCTTGGCCATGGCAAGGAACATCTTTCTGAGATTGCGGGCCTGCATTTCCTGCTGGACATGGGTCTTGTCGCGGTAGTCGCCGGAAAGTTTGAGTTTTTCCAGCTTGGTGACGCCGTCGACCAGCAGCGCGACATCAGAGCCGAACTCTTCTGTGATCTGTTCCCGGGTCATGATCGTATCTTCCACTACGTCGTGCAGAAGGCCCGCGGTGATCGTTTCCTTGTCGAGCTCGAGATCCGCCAGGATCAGCGCGACATAAAGGGGATGGATGATGTAGGGCTCTCCGGACTTTCTCTTCTGTCCTTCATGCGCCTTTCTGGCCACCTCATAGCCCTTTTCGATCAGGGATATGTCGTCGGAGGGATGGTATCTGCGGACACGCTCAATAACGTCCGAATACAATTCTTCCGGACTTAAGAACTCGCCAATATCCTCGATCCTTCCGCTGTCAAATTCCGTGAAGGCTTTCTCAGTGATGTTGTCGGTCATGCTGCCAACCTGATCCTTTCAGTTTTATAAACTTTTCATAAAGTATTGCCATTATAAAATTATTTGACAAGTTCGTCAAATGGGATTGTCAGAAAACAGTCTATTTTTTATGAATTCTGTCTAAAAAAAAGGAACTGCTTTTCAGCAGTTCCTTTTGGTTGGCTTAAAAACCTCTGTTGTGCTCTTGCCGGTATGCCCGCCGCGCGGATCACATCATTCCGGCGCCGCCTGCAGGCATGGGAGGCAGGGGCTCCTTGATGGTAGCGACAGCCGCCTCTGTGGTCAGGAAGCTGGACGCTACGCTGGTAGCGTTCTGCAGAGCGCTTCTGGAAACCTTAGCGGGATCGAGGATACCCTCTTCGATCATGTTGACATACTTCTCTGTGTATGCGTCGAAGCCGATGCCTTCCTCGGACTCTCTGACCTTGTTGACGATGACTGCGCCGCCAAGTCCTGCGTTCTCAGCGATCTGGTTGAGAGGAGCCTCAAGAGCCTTCAGGACGATCTGCGCGCCGGTCTTCTCATCGCCTTCGAGATTCTCGACAGCCTTTTCGACAGCCTTGGATGCGTGAATGTAAGCGCTTCCGCCGCCGGGGATGATTCCCTCTTCCACTGCCGCGCGGGTTGCGTTCAGAGCATCCTCCATGCGGTATTTGGCTTCTTTCATCTCAGTCTCGGTCGCTGCGCCGACACGGATGACTGCTACGCCGCCTGCGAGCTTTGCAAGGCGCTCCTGCAGCTTCTCTCTGTCGAAGTCGGACTTGGTCTCTTCGATCTGCTTCTTGATCTGCGCAACGCGGGATGCAAGAGCAGCCTTATCGCCTTCGCCGTCAACGATGACTGTATTCTCTTTCTCAACTTTGACGCTCTTAGCGCGACCGAGCTGATCGATGGTAGCGTCCTTGAGCTCAAGACCGAGGTCGGAGCTGATGACTGTGCCGCCTGTAAGGATCGCGATATCCTCAAGCATTGCTTTTCTTCTGTCGCCGTAGCCGGGAGCCTTGACAGCGACAACGCTGAATGTGCCGCGCAGCTTGTTGACGATCAGAGTAGTGAGAGCTTCACCTTCTACGTCCTCCGCGATGATCAGGAGCTTCGCGCCCATCTTGACGATCTGCTCGAGAAGAGGAAGGATGTCCTGGATGGTGGAGATCTTCTTATCGGTGATCAGGATGAAAGGATCGTCGAGGACTGCTTCCATCTTGTCCATATCTGTTGCCATGTAAGCGCTGATGTAGCCTCTGTCGAACTGCATGCCTTCGACCAGATCCAGCTCTGTGAGCATAGTCTTGGATTCCTCGATGGTGATGACGCCGTCCTTGGAGACTTTCTCCATCGCGTCTGCTACCATCTTGCCGACTTCCGCGTCGCCGGAGGAAATGGTTGCTACGTTCTGGATGTGAGCTTTACCGTTAACGGGTGTGCTCATCTTCTGGATCGCCTCAACAGCTGCGTCAGTCGCTTTCTTCATGCCCTTTCTGAGGACGATCGGGTTTGCGCCTGCTGCCAGGTTCTTCATGCCCTCGTTGATCATAGCCTGTGCGAGAACAGTAGCTGTAGTGGTTCCGTCACCGGCTACGTCGTTCGTCTTGGTCGCGACTTCCTTGACCAGCTGTGCGCCCATGTTCTCGAAATTATCTTCCAGTTCGATCTCCTTGGCAATGGTCACACCGTCGTTGGTGATCGTGGGAGCGCCGTAGGACTTGTCCAGGACTACGTTTCTTCCCTTGGGGCCGAGTGTGATCTTAACTGTATCTGCAAGTTTGTTGATGCCGGCAGCCATAGCTACGCGTGCGTCTGTGCCGTGTTTGAGTTCCTTTGCCATCTTCAATTACCTCTTTTTCTATAATCTGGTCTTAATTCAGGTCTGTATATGCCGTATGATCACTCGATCACAGCGAGAATGTCGCTCTGCTTGACGATGATGAACTTCTCATCCTCGAGCTTGACTTCTGTGCCTGCATACTTGGAATAGATGACCTTGTCGCCGGCCTTGACCTCCATCTTGACTTCCTTGCCTTCGATGACTCCGCCGGGGCCTACAGCAATGACTTCTGCCTGCTGGGGCTTCTCCTTCTCCTGGCCGGGAAGAACAATGCCGGATTTGGTTGTCTGCTCAGCTTCAAGCTGCTTAAGAACGACTCTGTCTCCTAAAGGTACTAACTTCATATTGACGCCTCCTTCATCTCGCGTGAATGATCTCTTACGAATTCAATATTTTGAATGTAATTGTTAGCACTCATTCATATTGAGTGCTAACTCTAGTTGGTATAATAGTTTTATCCACATTTGAATGCAACTTGGCAAAATACCGCATTTTCTGCCATATACTCTCGTATTCTCTATATTTCTCTGTTTTTCTCCCATTTACTCATTCGGTCAAAGTTTTTGATGTTTAATAATTAATTTATATTTCCGCACCGCCTCAAGGGGTCTTGCATACTCGCGGACTGCGTGCTATAGTGTATGTAGTTTTTAATACTACTTCAAGTGTTTTTCAAAATTACGGAGGCAAGTTATGACTGTTAAAGAACTCAAAGTTTTCTTCAAAGAACATCTCGTTCCTTCTCATTTATATAACCTCAAGGGCGGCGCGCACGGAGGCAGGATCTGCCTCGGTAAGAACAGGCAGAACAGCTGGGAAGTCTATTTCAGCGAGAAGAAGAATAAGATCGGCCTCATGCAGTTCGCGACTGAGAGCGAGGCGTGCCAGCACATGATGGACGAAGTCCGCAAAGTTATGGAACAGATCTACGGCGTTACATGGAAAGGTCTCGCCTGATCCGTAAAGAGAGACCCGACCGTTCCGGCCGCCGCGAGAAACTGAAGCGGCCAAACAGCACAACAGCCCGCAATACAACAGATCACCCGGCTCCAAAGCACAGCTTTGAAGCCGGGTTTTTATGTGCAGTCATTTCACACTGCCTTGCATGCTGCTCCACAGGCAGAATGTCCTCGTATTCTGTTCAGAAAAAAAGGGAACTGCCGAAGCAGTTCCCTTTTAAGGTCACACGATCATGTGGTTCGTTCACTATGCGATTTACTTCACATCGCCGTTTGTGATCGCTGCCTGCGCTGCTGCCAGTCTTGCGATCGGTACACGGAAAGGTGAGCAGGAAACATAGGTCAGGCCGACCTTGTTGCAGAACTCGATGGAAGCGGGATCGCCGCCG
>CADCIK010000026.1:0-14664 GCA_902801415.1 uncultured Lachnospiraceae bacterium | reverse complement strand
GCCTACGCCGTTCTGGTCGAGGTGTGCGAAAGGATCGGACTCATAGATCTTGCTCTTGTAGTAGTCGGTCAGGAACTTGCCTGCGTCGTCACGGGAGAATCCGAAGGTCATCTGAGTCAGGTCGTTCGTGCCGAAGCTGAAGAACTGAGCTTCCTCTGCGATCTCGTCAGCCATAAGAGCAGCTCTCGGGATCTCGATCATAGTACCGATGTGATACTCGATGTCGGAGCCTCTCTCCTTCTTGACTTCCTCAGCAGTCTCAACGATGGTCTTCTTGACAAATGCAAGCTCTTTCTTGTCGCCTACCAGGGGAACCATGATCTCAGGGATGATGTTGTAGCCTTCCTCGGCATTGACTTCGATCGCAGCTTCCATGACAGCTCTGGTCTGCATCTTAGCGATCTCAGGGAATGTGACTGCAAGGCGGCAGCCGCGGTGACCCATCATCGGGTTGAACTCATGCAGGGAGTCGCAGCGAGCCTTGACGTCAGCTACAGTCAGGCCCATTTCCTTGGCCAGTGCAGCAATGTCTTCCTCAGTAGTGGGAACGAACTCATGCAGCGGCGGATCCAGGAAACGGATCGTGACCGGTCTGCCTTCCATTGCCTTGTAGATGCCCTTGAAGTCGCCCTTCTGGAAAGGAATCAGCTCGTTCAGAGCCGCTTCTCTCTCTTCGACAGTGTCAGAAAGGATCATCTTGCGGATCTTCGGAATTCTGTCAGGGTTGAAGAACATGTGCTCAGTTCTTGTAAGACCGATACCTTCTGCGCCCATGCGGACTGCGTTTGCAGCGTCCTCAGGAGTATCTGCGTTGGTTCTGACTTTCAGTCTTCTGAAGCTGTCTGCCCAGTTCATGATCCTCTCGAAGTTACCGGAAATGGAAGCTTCCACTGTCGGGATGTCGCCGAGATAGATCTTACCTGTGGAGCCGTCAAGGGAGATGTAGTCGCCTTCCTTGATCTTGTGGCCGCCGAGCTCGATGTACTTCTCTTCCTCATGGACCTTCAGGTCGCCGCAGCCGGAGACACAGCAGGTGCCCATACCACGAGCGACAACCGCTGCGTGGGAGGTCATGCCGCCGCGCATTGTCAGAACGCCTTCTGCCGCGTGCATACCTTCGATATCCTCAGGGGAGGTCTCCTGACGGACCAGGATGACTCTGCTGCCTGCAGCGTGTGCAGCGACAGCGTCGTCAGCGTTGAAATAGATGCGGCCTGCAGCTGCGCCGGGGGATGCCGGAAGAGCTTCGCCGATCTGGTTGCCTTTCTTAAGAGCGGCTGCGTCAAATGCAGGGTGCAGAAGCTGGTCAAGGCTCTTCGCCTCGATACGCAGAACTGCTTCCTGAGGAGTGATCATGCCTTCGTCGACCAGATCACAAGCTACCTGAATAGCTGCCTGTGCGGTTCTCTTGCCGTTTCTGGTCTGCAGGAAGTAAAGCTTGCCTTCCTCAATGGTGAACTCCATATCCTGCATGTCGCGATAGTGCTTCTCAAGTCTGTCAGCGATCTCGATGAACTGCTTGTAGCACTCAGGGAGATCCTTCTCAAGCTGAGTGATGGGCTGAGGTGTACGGATACCTGCCACAACGTCTTCACCCTGTGCGTTGATCAGATACTCACCGAAGATGCCCTTAGCGCCGGTTGCAGGGTTACGTGTGAACGCAACGCCGGTACCGGAGGTATTGCCCATGTTACCGAATACCATGGACTGAACGTTAACAGCAGTACCCCACTCGTAAGGGATATCGTTCATCATTCTGTAGTAGTTTGCTCTGGGGTTGTCCCATGAACGGAAAACGGCCTTGATCGCTTCCATCAGCTGAACCTTGGGATCCTGAGGGAATTCTTCGCCCATCTTCTCCTTGTAGATCGCTTTATACTTCGCGATCACTGCCTGAAGATCCTCAGCCTTGAGCTCTGTATCATATACATAGCCGTGCGCTTTCTTCTCTGCCTCGAGAATGCTGTCGAAATAGGTCTTGCTCATGCCCATAACGACATCGGAGAACATCTGGATGAATCTTCTGTAGGAATCGTAAGCGAATCTGGCATTGCCGGTCTTGCCTGCGAAGCCCTTGACGGAAACATCGTTCAGACCAAGGTTAAGGATCGTGTCCATCATGCCGGGCATGGATGCTCTTGCGCCGGAACGGACAGAGACCAGAAGCGGATTCTCAGTGTCGCCAAACTTCTTGCCCTGTACGCCTTCAAGCCACTCCAGTGCCTCAAAGATCTGATTCTGTGTGTCCTCGTTAATGGTCTTGCCGTCATTGTAATAATCTGTGCAGGCCTCCGTGGAAATAGTGAAACCGTTCGGGATCGGAAGACCGATGTTGGTCATCTCAGCCAGGTTTGCACCCTTGCCGCCGAGGAGATTACGCATGTCGGCGTTTCCCTCTTTGAATAGATATACCCTTTTGCTCATTCATATACCTCCTTGAATATTCAACTCTTTTTAGAGCCGTTAACGAATCATAAAATGACAAAAGACTCCAGTACCATCACTGCCTTCATTGCAGATCCGGTATGAAGCTGTCGAATATGAAGATGTCAAAATACCGGGCGGCCCGGGCCAGCTGCTCCCTGCTCCTGATCGTCCATGCGGCCGATCCGCATCTGAAAAGAGCTCTGCAGAGCCGTCTCGATAAGTTCCCTTCATATATACAATTGTAAGCGATGAAATCGGGTTTTGACAAGAAGTTTGCCATGAGAAACTGGAGAGGGAACACGGCCGGCGCCTTCTTCCAATTACGGTACTTCTTGTCATGCAGAAAACCGTCAGACAACTGTCCTCTCATCACTTCGGGGTGATATTTTCTATACCAGTAAAGCACAAGCGGATTAAAGGACTCGATGCAGTAAATGCCTTTGTACTCTCTGAGCATAGGATCGACGATCCTGCAGACATCCATATTACGGTCCTCTGATTTGTACTCCACGATCAGCGGGACTCTCCCGTCCACCATCTCAAGGAAATCCCTGAGTGCGGGGATCCTCTCACTGCTTCCGAACAGCCTGAACTGCGAGAGCTCCTCGAAAGAAAAGTCACACACCATTCCCGGCACGCCGCACGCTCTTACAAGGTCAAAATCGTGAAAGATCACGGGGATCCTGTCGCGTGTAAGCTGGACATCGAGCTCAATTCCGAAGCCCGCGTCCACCGCCTTTTTAAATGCTGCCATGGAGTTTTCCGGTGCATCCGATCCGTTTTCGTAAAGCCCTCTGTGCGCATAGAACTTCGTATGCATGGGAGCCGGTTCCGGCTTTCCCGTGATCCTCGGCATGATCGACCAGAAATAGAGTCCTGTCAGTGCCGCCGGGGCCGCCAGTATCCTGCCGGTTGGAGTATTCATCCTGTGTCCTCTGTGTTTTGGTATATTATTATTCACAGTGTATCACTATTTTATAAAAAACTCCATGTTTAACGACCATTTCTTTGTGCATTTTTGAAAAACAATTATATGTTGTGAAATTTCAGAAATACACTGCTTGCCTGCAGAGAACTCCTCCGTTATTATGTAAAAAGGCAGATTTTGATCTGCGTTTTTCGCATGGAATAAAGGAGGCCACATGATCGCTGCAAATAACGTTACTCTCAGACTCGGCAAGAAAGCCCTGTTTGAAGATGTCAATATTAAATTCACCGAAGGAAACTGCTACGGGATCATCGGTGCCAACGGCGCCGGAAAGTCTACGTTTCTGCGGATCCTGAGCGGGCAGCTCGAGACCACGAGCGGCAATATCTCGATCTCACAGGGACAAAGGCTCTCTTTTCTTGAGCAGAACCAGAATAAATACGACAACCAGGTTGTACTCGATACCGTCATCCAGGGCAATCCCCGCCTCTTCGAGATCATGAAGGAGAAGGACGCCCTCTATATGAAAGAGGATTTTTCGGACGAGGACGGCATCAAGGCGAGCGAGCTGGAGACTGAGTTCGCCGAGATGAACGGCTGGGAAGCGGAAGCCGACGCGGAGTCCCTTCTGAACGGTCTCGGTATTGAGACTGAACTCCACAGCTATCTGATGCGGGAACTGACCGGCGCGCAGAAGGTCAAGGTGCTGCTCGCGAGAGCGCTCTTCGGCAACCCCGATATCCTGCTCCTCGACGAGCCCACGAACCATCTGGATCTGGATGCGATCGCATGGCTCGAGGAATTCCTCATCAATTTCGAAAATACCGTGATCGTGGTCTCCCACGACCGCTACTTCCTCAACAAGGTCTGCACCTATATCGCGGACATCGATTACGGAAAGATCACTCTTTTCGCCGGAAACTATGATTTCTGGTATGAGTCCTCCCGCCTTCTGATCCGTCAGATGAAGGAGGCTAACAAGAAGAAAGAGGAGAAGATCAAGGAGCTCAAGGAGTTCATCTCCCGCTTCTCGGCCAACGCTTCAAAGTCCAAGCAGGCGACCAGCCGCAAGCGCGCCCTTGAAAAGATCCAGCTCGAGGAGATCAAGCCCTCCAGCCGCAAGTATCCCTACATCGACTTCAGGCCCGACAGAGAGATCGGCAACGAAGTCCTCACGGTCAGCGGGATCAGCAAGACCATCAACGGCGTCAAGGTCCTTGACAATGTCTCCTTCGTGATGGGACACGACGACAAGATCGCTTTTGTCGGAAGCCAGGAGCTCGCCAAGACGACCCTCTTCGAGATCCTCATGGGCAATATGGAACCTGACGAGGGAACCTATAAGTGGGGCGTGACTACTTCCCAGGCTTACTTCCAGAAGGACAATACCAAGGAGTTTAAGAGTGAGCTCACGATCACTGAGTGGCTTACCGGCTACTCTCCCATCAAGGATGTCACTTACGTCCGCGGATTCCTTGGCAGAATGCTTTTTGCCGGCGACGACGGCGTCAAAAAAGTGAATATCCTCTCCGGTGGAGAGAGAGTCCGCTGCCAGCTCTCCAAGATGATGATCAGCGGCGCGAACTGCCTGATCTTTGACGAGCCCACAAACCACCTTGACATGGAGTCCATCTCCGCTCTCAACGAAGGCATGATCAAGTTCCCGGGCGTAGAGCTGATCGCCTGCCGTGACCACCAGGTCGTGCAGACGACCGCGAACCGCATCATCGAGATCCTGCCCGACGGCAGCATCATCGACAAGGTCACCACGTACGACGACTATCTTGCAAACAATGCGGAAGCAAGAAAGAGAACGATCTACGAGGCGGCGCGCGAGGAAGACAGCAACTGACCGATCGCAGAATTGTAAAGGCCGGCCGTTTAATAAAACGGCCGGCTGTTTGTTATCAGTTTGTTATCAAATAGTTTGTGATTGAAATCGAGGACCATCTATGTCACCTATTGACCTGCACACCCACTCAACCAAATCTGACGGCACATACACACCCCGGGAGCTCGTTCAATACGCGCAGGAGAAAGGGCTTTCAGTGATCGCGCTGACTGACCACGATACTGCGGACGGGATCGGTGAAGCGATCGAAACCGCTGCGGCGCTCGGAGAGAACGCCCCGGAAGTCATTCCCGGCGTCGAGCTCTCTACGGAATACAAGGGGAAGGATGTCCACATCATCGGTCTGTTCGTCGACTGGCAAAATCCTGAGTTTAACGAAAAACTTCGCGAATTTGCTGACGCTAGGATCTACCGCAACAAAAAGATGTGCCGTCTTCTCACGGAAGGAGGCTTCCCGGTCGATTATGACCTGCTCCAGGCCGCCTTTCCCGATACAGTGCTCACCCGCGCCCACTTCGCGCAGCACCTTCTTGACCTCGGCATGATCTCCTCGATCGACGAAGCATTTAAAAAGCTGATCGGCGACGACTGCCCCTATTTTGTCCCCAGGGAAAAAATATCGCCCCACTTCGCGGTACAGTTCCTTCGAAGGTTTGGGGGCGTCGCTGTTTTGGCCCATCCCCTGCAGTACAATATGTCCGACGCAGTGCTCGACGAACTTGTTGCGGACTTGTGCAAAGAGGGGCTTTCCGGGATCGAAGTCTACTACTCCACGCACAGGCCAGCGGATACCGTTTTCCTCTGCCGCCTCGCGGACCGGCACGGGCTTTTGTACAGCGGCGGAAGCGACTTTCACGGAAGCCGCAAGAAAAATCTCGACCTGGGCACAGGCTACGGTCATCTGTATGTGCCGGAGAGCATTCTGCCTCCTCTCCGTGAGAAAGCGGCACAATCAAGATGAAATTCGCGGCTCATTATGGGATAATAGGAGACGTAATATCGTCTTCTTTTCCTGAAAGAAGGGTGAAACTATATGAAAAGGGATAGAAACCGGCTGATCACTTTACTCATATTGCTCGTGATACTGTTCATCTTCGCCTTCCTGCTCAAGTGGGCGGAGATCAGCGGCGCGCCCGACGAGGGGATCACGACCTGGCGCGAGGCGCTGTGGTACCTTGTCGTCACGCTCACTACTGTCGGTTACGGCGACCTGGTGCCCCATTCTTTCTGGGGCCGGGTGATCGGTTCCCTCTTCCTTGTGGGCAGTATCGGCCTCTTTTCCTGGCTTGTGAGCCTTGCGATCTCCCTGATCAGCGGCGACTATATTCCGCGCATGAAACTGAAGAGTCTCGGGAGAAAGAAGTGGTATATCTTTGACGGGGACAATGAGCGCGGCAGGCTTTTGGCCGATCAGCTCTCAGAAGAGGATACGGACACCGTTATCATTTTCAGCGGATCCGACGCGCCCGGCGGCCACCGCTTCCTAAAAAAGGGAAAGCATCCCTTCCTTCTGATCCCGCTCTCCCTCGAAGACTGCCTCTTTCTCAGAAAAGATGCCCGGGATGAAGTCCTGGTCTTCCTGCTCGGCGATGACGAGTGGAACAATTACCTGGCCGCTAAGGAAATTGCCGCGACCGGATGCAAAGTCTGCTGCAGGACTTCCGCCTGCCCGGACCGCACGCCGGACGGGATCAAACTGTTCTCGGACAGTTCCGCGATCGGCAGGCTGTACTGGCAGGACTTCCCGCTCGAACCCTCAGAAAAAGAGATCGTCCTCATCGGCGGAAGGGTTTTCGGAGAATCGGTTCTCGAGAAGGGGATCCTGAACAATGTCTTTGGACCGGACAGATATACCGTCTACCACACATTCGGTGATTTTGATCATTTCCGCGACCGCCACGCGCGGCTTCGGTCAGTGATGGCGATCGACGAAGAGGGCGCGGAAGGCGATGCCATTTACTTCCACACCGAGCCCTGGGAGCAGTATCCGGATCTGATCGAGCATGCGGACCGCATTATCCTCTGCGCGGATACCGATGAAGAAAACCTCGCCCTTTACTGGTCACTTAAGACCTATTATCCCGTATCCGGGAAGATCTATATCAGGCTCACCGGCATGGTCGAGGAGCCCGGGATCACTGTATTCGGAAGCAATAAGGAGATCTATCAGCCTGAAAATGTTCTCAACAACACGCTTGTCTCACTCGGGGTCCGGGTCAACGAACTCTACCGCACCAGATACGGCGGCAGCAGCTGGGAGGAGCTCTCCGAGTTCCACAGACAGTCCAGCATTGCCTCCGCGGATCACTTGTCCGTGAAAGCTTCGATCCTCCTGGGAGAGACCCTGCGCGGAAGACTGACACAGGTGGACAGCCGCAGAGCCTTTGAGGTCTATCAGTTGACTAAAGACCGCGACTTCGATCTGTACCGCACCATTGAACATGAGCGCTGGATGCGCTTCCACGCCGTTTACAACTGGCGCTATGCCGAAAAGAGAAATAATGCGCAGAGGAAACACCACCTGTTTATTCCCTACGGTGAACTGCCTGAAGCAGAGCAGATCAAAGACGACGATGCATGGATGCTTCTCGGAGAGTATGCAAACGGAAATCTGTAAGAAGGATTATATCAATGACCCCAGTTAACGAAACCAGAAAGAAAATAATCTACATCGCACAGGCAGGTGTCGTTGCCGCGCTCTACACCGTACTTACTATCATTGCCGCCGGCTTTGATCTGGCGAGCGGCGCGATCCAGGTGCGCTTCTCGGAGGCGCTCTGTATCCTGCCGTATTTTACACACGCTGCAGTCCCGGGACTGACGATCGGCTGTCTGATCAGCAATCTGGTGACCGGCTGCGCTCTGCCGGACATCATCTTCGGCTCACTGGCAACTTTTATCGGCGCGGTCGGCTCCTATCACCTAAGACATAACCGATATCTCTGCTCGGTCCCGCCCATTGTGTCCAATATGCTGATCATTCCTTTCATCCTCACCTACGCCTACCATATTCCCGGCGGCATTCCTTACTTTATGGTGACAGTCGGCATAGGAGAAATGATCTCATGCATGGTCCTGGGACAGATCCTCCTAACTGCGCTCAAGCCGTTCAAAGGCAGGGTCTTTCGAATGGATGAAGAGTGATCAGAAAGAACTCACTGTACAAACCTGTAGAGCATCGCAGGCCTTCCGACAGCGCCTTTTTCCATCTCAAGTTCCTCTATCCTGCCCTGCTTCTCGTATTCGCGCTTGATCGTCCTGCGGAAATTTCCGACATCGAGCGCGCGGTCAAGGATCGCCTCAAATACCAGCCGCAGCTCTGAGAGTGTGAAAGCGCCCTGATCGGCCAGAAAGCCGAAGGCAAGATCTGTGTAATCGATCTTGCCGCGCATTCTCTGCACTGCCGTCTTTATGATGGACCAGTGGTCAAAAGCCAGATCGCCCGGCGTGAGCACAGCGCCGTTTTCGCCGGTCAGTCTCAGTTCCTCTCCGTCTTCTGAGAGTTCTCCGTGTACAGAAAAGAGCTCTGCCGCAGACGTCTCTGTTCCGGCCGCAAAGCCCAGTTTCCCGCGGGGAACCGCCGCATAATAAGCGATCGAGATGACCCTCATTCGAGGGTCTCTTTTTACGTCCGAGAAGGTATAGAGCTGTTCAAGGCGGACGTCCTCTACGCCCGCTTCCTCCCGGATCCTCCTTACAGCCGCTTCTTCAGCGGATTCTTCCATGTGAAGGAATCCGCCCGGGATCGCCCACTTCCCGTAAAACGGCATCGTATCTCTCCTTATCAGGAGCAGCTTCAGTTCCCCCTTATCTACCGTAAACAGAAGAATGTCGACCGTCACGGAAGGACGATCATATTTGGAAGGATCATACTGCTCGAGGTATTCCTTTTCAGACAGCTTTTCTGCATTCATTGAAGTCAGGTCCATTGTTCATCCCCGTTTCTCATTCCTTAAAAGGACTATAAAATGCTCTCCTCATACTGTCTTGTATAGAGGGAGTAATAGTAGCCTTTCTTTCTCATCAGCTCTCTGTGCTTTCCTCTCTCGATGATCTTTCCGTCCTGCACGACCAGGATCAGGTCAGCGCTGACGATCGTCGAGAGGCGGTGCGCGATCACAAAAGAGGTCCTGCCCTTTGTGACGACGGAGATCGCGTTCTGGATCGCTTTCTCCGTGAGCGTATCGATCGAGCTGGTCGCCTCGTCCAGGATCAGGAGTTTGGGATCCGCCAGCAGCGCCCTGGCAAAAGACAGAAGCTGCTTCTCTCCGGTGGACAGGTGGCTTCCGCCCTCTCCCACGTCGACGCCCAGTCCTCCCATTTTCGCCACGATCTCCTTGGCAGACACCATTTCCAGCGCCTTCATGATCTCTTCATCCGTCGCGTCAGGACGGCCGTAGCGCAGATTCTCGCGCACAGAGCCGGAGAAAAGGTGAGGCGTCTGAAGCACGTAGCCCAAATGGCTGTGCAGCCACAGCTGGGATCTCTCCCTCGCGTCCCGTCCGTCGATCAGAAGAACGCCTTCCGTCGGCTCATAGAATCTGCAGACCAGGTTGACCAGTGTTGATTTACCGGCGCCGGTCTCGCCGACGATGGCAATATTTTGTCCATGCGGCACTTTGAGGCTGAAGTGCTCCAGTACATTTTCCTGCCCGTCCGGATAGCGGAATGTCACATCCTTAAATTCAATATCTCCGCGAAGTTCCTCCCAGTTCTCATACTTGGGATTAAAACTGTCGCCGTAGCGCTCGATCACTTCCGGCGTATCCGCGACGTCCGCGGGTTCCGCGAGGAGATTCGTCAGGCGCTCGATGTTGACCTGGATGCTGATAAAGGCCGATACGTTCTGTATGATAAACTGAAGCGGCTCTACCATGCCCATCGCATAGGAAACAAAGACCGAGAGCGTACCGATCTTCATGATCCCTTCTCTCGTCAGGATCCCGCCCTGCCACAGGACAACTGCCAGTGCTGCGGACGACATCAGCGTCACCGTGGAGATCAGCATCGCAGAGTATCTCACCGCGTGCACCGATTCCCTTCGGATCGCTTCTGTATCCTCTTCAAACTCCTGCTGCATCTTATCCCCGATCCCGAGAAGTTTGATCGACCTCGCGCCGGTGATCCCCTCGTTGAAGTCCCCGGTGATCTTGGAATTCATCTCCCTGATCCTTCGGTTCACTGCGACGAGTTTCTTCTGGAACACCGAGATCAGAAGCCCCGCTGCCGCAAGAAGCGCGATCATCCAGAGTGCCAGCCGGACATCCGTGATCAGCATCACGAAGATCGCAAAGAGTATGTAGGATCCGTTCCAGATACAGTCCATCATCCTCCAGGAGACCGCTTCGCCGATCTTTCCCGTATCGCTCATGACTCTCGCGTGGATATAGCCGACACTATTTTGGTTAAAATACGAGAAAGACAGTGTCTGTAAATGGTTGAACGCTTTGTTCCGAAGATCCCTGTCTATGCACATCTCGACCGTGCCCGCATCGACCACAGACCGGTCGTTGATGAGAGCCTGTAAAGCAAGAACTGCAATATAGAGCACAATGAAAAGAGGAAGCCCCTTCAGCGTCGCTTCCGCGACGAAGTGATCCAGTACGTACCTGCTAAAAAGCGGATAGCAGACATCTATGACACTGCAGACAAGCGCCAGCAGGACCATCCTCACAACGACTCTTCGGTAGGGCACAAGATAGGGAATAAGTCTCGGTATGCCGAACAGAGGCAGAGAGACAGAATCTTTTTTATTCTTCATCCTGTTCCCTCCCTTCTGCATCGCCCGCCAGGTCTTCGCTCCCCGCAAGCTGAAGATCATAGATCCGGCGGTAAGTCCCGCAGAGCGACAGGAGCTCCTCGTGCGTGCCCTTTTCGCGGATCCTGCCCTTCTCCATGACGATGATCTGATCGGCGTGCATGATCGTCGTGATCCTGTGTGCGATCAGGATCACGGTAGCATCACCGGTGCTTTTTCTGAGCGCCGCACGGATCCGCGCGTCTGTCTCCGCGTCGACCGCAGACAGCGAGTCGTCAAAGATCATGATCGGACACTTTCTGATCAGCATCTGCGCGATCGCGGTCCTCTGTTTCTGTCCGCCTGACAGCGTGACTCCGCGTTCTCCGACAAAAGTCTCAAACCCGGAGGGGAATTTTTCGATCGTATCGAGCAGATCCGCCGTTTTGGAAGCCCTTTGGACCTCCTCCCTGCCGTAACGCCCGGACGTGATCGCGATGTTCTCCTCGATAGAACGCGAGAACAGATAGGGCTCCTGCAGGACCATGCCGATCTGCGAGCGCACATAGGGCGCGCTGATCTGTGCGAGATCAGCATCTCCGATCATGATGCGTCCCTGGCCTTCGCCCAGCGGATAGAGCTTCTCCAAAAGATACATGAGCGTAGATTTGCCGGATCCTGTCCCTCCCAGAATACCGACGGTCGATCCCGCAGGGATCTCAAAGGAGACGTCGGAAACCGCCTCTCCCGCTCCGTCCTCGTAGCTGAATGAGACATGCTCAAAGCGGATATCTCTGTCCATCGGCGGCGTCAGAGCGTCTTGCGGGTCTGTCTCCTCCTCCGCGTTCATGATGTAGCGAAGCCTGTCGAGGGAGATCCCCGCTTTGCTCATTTCAGAGATGACACGGCCCAGTGAACGCACCGGCCAGATCAGCAGGCTGTTGTAAGAGACAAAAGCAATGAACTGGCCCGCAGTGATCCTTCCGCGCAGGCAAAAAACCGCACCCATAATGTTTACCAGCAGGTACTGAAGACCTGTCATCACATCGCCGGTGATCCAGTTGAGAGACAGGATCCTGATCAGCCGGATCCAGAAACCCGTGTAATACTCATTCTGCTTCTCGAACCTCTCCCGCTCGTACTGCTCTCTTCCAAACGCGCGCACTACCCTTACGCCGGTCAGGTTCTCCTGCGCGATGGCTGAGAGCCTTCCCTCTTCGGTGTCCGCCTTTTCAAACGCGTTTCCGATCCTGGAATAGAAGAACAGGGAATAGCTGATGACAACGGGAATAAACAGGGAAGCGGCAGCAGTCATTGTGCTGTCGATCCCCCACATAAAGTGCACTGCGAGCGCGATCAGTACGATCACCCTCACAAGGGAAGTCAGCTGCTCGGAAACAAATACCTTGATCGTTTCCACGTCCGACGTGCACCTCTGGATGATGTCGCCTGTGCTGTTGGCGCCGTGCCAGGCGTAGGGGAGCCTCTGTATTTTGGCAAAGAGGTTGTCCCGCATGCGCTTAACGAACCGCTCTGCGGCAACTTCATTAAAATAGCGGAACAAGTAGCGGCATACCGCACCTGCGAGCGCCACCGCGATCACGATCACCGCAATGAGCACCGGTGCTTCTCTAAGCCGCGCAACGCCTCCGACCGCGTCAAGGCATGCCAAAACAGACGCCGGAAGATCCGGCGCCTTGTCAGCGATCACGCTGTCTACCGTAAAACTGATGATCCTCGGCAGGATCATATCCAGAAAGGACACTGCCGAGGCAAAAACCATACTCAGCAGGAAGATCCACTTGCTCCCCCTCAAAAAATACGCGATAAGGGAAGCGGGGCTTTCAAACTTCCGCTGTCCTTGATCTGATCTGTTCATACTGTGTAATATCCATCCTTATTCGTGTGATCTTAATGATTAGCAGCATTTAGGGATCACACGCCTTAAATCGGATTCAAACGCTCCCTGATCTCAATGATCTTGCCGAACAGTTCCTCATTGTCCATGACGATAAGACACAGCTTCTCTCGGGTCGCTGAGATCCCTTCATAAAGAAGCTTCAATGACTCTGTGCCCACCTCTCCATCTGCGCAGAGGTGGTTATCCCCGTCATAATAGAATCTGCTGTCCAGGATCGCGATGACACGGTCCACTTCCAGGCCGACGACCTCATCTTCGCTCATGCCCTCTCCGATCGCGCCATCACCGCCGGGAAGCGTGACTTTATGGTATCCCTTGTTCTTGTAATAATCGAGGATTGGCAGCGCCTCCTCTTTTTTATTCGCGCATAGGACGTCAATACAGCTGTAGTCCACTTCCGCCGGCCGGTCCTTGGCATAAAAGAGCGTGCGCAGAAAAGAGATCACAGGCCGGTTGATCCTGATGTTTCCCGTAAATTCCAGGAGCACGGGGCAAAAGCCCATGACCTTCTCCTGCGCCTTCATCATGGTGTCTTCCATCCCTGTCAGGATATAGGGGTCAAAAGCCATGATGCAGGGCACATTTTTCGATGAGGCAAAGTCAAAGATCAAGTCGAGCGTCTTATCCGGGATCCGGTCGGCTTCATCGACCAGGACATATGCACAGTCTTTTTCAATATCCATCTGCTCCGCTGTGCAGATCTCAACGTTTCGCAGCCTCTCATTGATGACATTGTGCCCTTGCTGGAGCCTCAGTCCGTGAATGAGAAGCACCTTTTTCTTTTTGGAAAGCGCCAGGGCGAGGTCATAGAGCAAAAGGGTCTTCCCTGTTCCGGGACCTCCTGATACCGCGATCCTCTGCTGCGATTCCCGGGACGCGTCCTCTTTGACGAGCTCAAGGATCCTTCTCTTAAACTCCGCCTGCTGATTCGTCAAAAAATAGCTGCCCTGCAGGAACTTCTCCGGCATGGCGGCGGGCGAGATCAGGTAATCCGACGCCCGAAACCACTGGTCCAGATTCTCTTCGACATATGTCATAAATGCCGGCTTTAAGAGCACATCCGCGAGGTCGCTCATCTCGCAGACGCGCATATGGCCTTTGTCATTGAGGACATAGAGCGTATTTGTCTCCATCACAAAGGTGTAAGAAAAGATCGTTCTGGAGATATGGGAGAGATAATAGCGGTTCTGGGAAAGCTGCTTCAGAACTCTGTCCTCAGTGATCGACTCGCTCTTGAGCTCAATGTTGAGAACGCAGTTGCCGTCTCCGGAGATCTTAAGGAGGTCAAATTCCTTGCTGATATGGGCGATCGTATAGGAGAAATAAAAGCCATCCAAAACAGAGATCCAGCTCATGCTGCCTCTCGTCTTCTCTCTCAGGAAAGGGGCCAGCGCGTCCGTCAGCGCGCGCAGGGAATCCGCCTCATGCCTGCTGTAATGCTTGTAACCGCGTCCTCCTGTCAGCTCTCTTGCAAGGAGCGAGAAGTGCTCGTTCCCGGCAGCTCTGGACAGAAGGTATAGATTCATCGCTTTCATAATCTCGTCCCGTTTCGGAGCTAATGGGGCTCCGATCGAAATCCCTTCCGGGGATCATATTTTGTCATCGGCGTACCTGTATCCGAGCGGCTCTCTCCCCTCCCGGAATGTGATCATCATCTCATTGGTAAGGCTCAGATCGTGGGGCTGTCCCTCGACATCCTTTCTCTCCACCCAGACCGCTTCCTTGAGCTCGGTCCGGTCCATCCTGATCTCGGTGCTTCCGTCCACATCGCAATAGTAGCCGGCCAGGATGTCGTCCAC
>CADCIK010000025.1 GCA_902801415.1 uncultured Lachnospiraceae bacterium | reverse complement strand
CGATGACCTGATCATCGATCTTATTGCCCAGGAAGACATTGACGAGACACATACTAAGTGGCATATATACAAGCTTACATATCACGGAGTTACTCCGTTTGAGTTTGAAGATGGGAGTGAGGCTGTATTTGACAACAAGGATCCTGAAGAAGGATCTTATAACTTCTATGTCTGCAATCATGGTCATCTCCACAATATAATTTATGGAGGCGAATGGAAGCATGGCGAGGATGTATATGAAGTGAAAGATGGCAAAATAGTATTGTCCCTCTCGCGTAGAGAAGGAGGCGAGGACGGAATCGCGACTTATGTACAGAGAAGGACGGATGTTGCGCAGGAACAGTCCGACGTGCAGGAACAGTCTGGTACTCAGGAACAGCCTGTCGTGCAGGAGCAGGCTATCACAAAGGAGCAGTATCTCTCTCTGACAGCTGATTGTAAGAGTAACTTATGGACTTTCAAAAACAACGATGAGGGCCGGGCGAAGAGCAAGGAGGACCACTATTTTATGCTGGCGAGTTATCGGCCGATCGAGACTGTAGAAGTGGACAGTGATGATGCGGCGGTCGAACAGGTCGATCCGGATTTGGTCATCGATTGGAAAGATGAAGTGGTGGAAGCCAACATTCGCAGGTTTACCGGAATCACAGAAGGAGATATCAAGTACAGAGACGTCTGCGATCTTACAAGACTGGTGCTTTTGGATGAGGATGGGAGAAAAGTTCACGATATCTCTGCACTGAAGTAATCAGTGTGCTGGCCGGTCTCACAAGGCTTGAATCTTTGTCACTGCGTGATAACAAAGTTAAGGATATAAGTCCGCTGCAAGGTCTCAAGAAGATGGAGCTGCTTGATCTGTCCAATAACGAGATCGAGGATATCAGTGTTTTGGCAAATATGAAAAGACTGAGTGGTTTATATCTGAGCAACAATCGGATCAGTGATATTACGGTTCTGCATGAGTTAAAGAAGCTTGCCGGGCTTGATCTTTATGGAAACAAGGTGAGTGATCTGGGGCCGCTGCGCGGGCTCATGAAGCTTTCTACTCTGGATGTGGCGCGCAACGAGCTGGAGAATGAAGATCTTCAGGCTATTGAGAACCTGACAGGGCTGCACGGCTTATACCTGGGGTTTAACAGGATTCAGGACGTTAGCGCTCTGACTGGTTTGCGCGAGCTCAGAACGCTTGATCTTAGGGGAGATCCGATCGCGGATTATGGGCCTGTGCAGAAGATGGGCATCGAACAGATTGTTTACTGATACTGCCGGACGGAGGTGCGGTATACATGAGAAGTAAAATGGGACCTTTATCTTATAAGGGCGCCGTCGCAAGCTATGAATACAATCACTACGAAGGAGATCTTCCTATTATGCTGGGAACGGACCGGAGAGGTGAAGTGATCATGGGCGATCTTGCCCGGATGGGTAACCTGCTCTTGTGGGGCGTCGGCGTGGAACCGATGAAGAGGATTCTTGTTTTTATGAATGACCCAGCGTTTCTGCTGGGAATCACGAAGACAGAAAAGCTGTTCGATGAGTTTTTGTGTTATTATGCATCGTTTCCTGTTCGTGCTGTTGGGGTTCACTTGATTTTGGCATCGCAGCCCACGGACCTTCTTCGTTGGAAGTTGTTTATGCCCGGGCTGATGCGGAATCGGATGGAGTTCCTGGGGGCGGACAGAGTTCCGCTGGGAGAAGGATTTGATTCAGAGGCGCGGAAGTGGCTGGAGGAGTACGATAATGTGATTTATCACGGCTATGATACGGATGAGCAGGGGATGTTCCTGCAGAGGATTGTTAATTGATTTTATGTAGAATGGAGGAGGGGTCTGACCTTGTTGCCGGTATACCGGGGGTCTGACCCCATTACGATTTCATTACATAATTGGAGGCGGGGCCTGACCCCATTACGGAAATGTCGCGCGGAACGCAACAAAACTGTAATGGAGCCAGACCCCAATTTAATGAAAAGATGGAGGCCGCTAATAGCGGTTATTCCGGCAGTTTGATTGTCAGATTGCTGAACTCGGCGTTGCAGCCATCTGAAAAGACTCCGATATGTGCCCCGTCCACAGAATGCATGATCCTGGAACTCAGCGCCTTGGTATCATCGATATACAGGATGACGATCTCGTTCTCGCACACCAGTTTCACGTGGTGGACATCCTGTTGTGTAAAGTCAAATCTTGTGTAGGCGACGGGCTCGTACTTGGACAGATCCGAGATCTCATATCCCTCATAATGTACACAGCCCCGTCCCGCATCCAGGCAAAGCATGGTAAAAGTCGGATCTTCCTGACTGCCGCCGAAAGCAAATCCGGCCCGTCCGTCCTGGTCCAAGGTCACGTCACATTCCAGCATCATAGTAGGTGCACGGGTTCCCATGTCTGCCAAAGAATAGTTGCCTTCGGAAGCTGTCAATGAAATGGTGTTGTTCTTGATTTTGGCCTTTCCTTCTTTCTGGACTGCCTGGAAAGGCTTTTCTGAAGTAAAGTAACCGGCAAAGGTTTCCGGCTCGCGGACGCCAAGTGTTCCGTCCGGCCGCTGCAGCAGCTGATGGTTCAGGACGCTTCCCGCCCACTGGTAGACGCCTGCGTCCATGGTGAGACCTGCCCGTCCGAGCCAGCCGCACAGATAGCGGGTGCCGTTCAGCTCGGCTGTCTTGGCTGCATAGAAGATGAAGCCGTTTCCGTCAAGGACGTTGTCCTCCGGTGCGGTGAAGGGACCGTACATGGAATCGCTCATGGCATAGTAGGTCACGCAGTCCCAGCTGTAAGTCAGGTACCATTTGTTGCCCATCTGGAAGAGATCCGGGCACTCCAGCATGTACTGGGCGTGGGGCGCGAAGATCGGTCCCTGGAACTCCCAGTTCTTGAGGTCCGTCGAAGTATACTTCGCGACAACGCCGCCTTCGATGTTCTCACGGGCAGCGATCAGGAGCCAGTAGCACTGCTCCTCATCCACCCAGAAGACTTCGGGATCGCGGAAATCATCCTTGCTGTAGTTGTCGGGACTGTAGAAGGTGTCCTCCGGTATTTTGACCCAGTTCTCGCGGTCGGTGCTGGTGGCGTGCATCACGCATTCCTTGCCCTTGCCATTGTTGCCGCTGTCGTTGTGTCCGGTGTAGAAAAGGTGGTAGAGGCCGTCCTGATCCTGCATGACGGAGCCGGTGCCGATCGCGGGGTCGGGATCCGACAATTGGCCAAAATCCAGAACCTTCCCGTGATCTTCATAGGAACACAGGTCCTTGGTGGAATATTTGTAGACGGGGTGATATCCCATGCCATTGTGATCCGTGTCATAGAGGTAATAGAGCTCGAGCGTGCCGTCGTCGGTCACAAAGGGCATCGTGTCCCCGACGTACGCATCCTGCGGCGCAGGGTAGAGATTATAACTTACCGGGGTATATGGCTCGTCCGGAAGCTCCTTCGCCTTGCATGCAGCCAGGCTGCAGGTTAATAATGTGAGGATTATAAGTGTCGATGTAGATGACCGCGTGTGAAGCATATTGAGGTCCTCCTCTTGTATTGTGGGGTGCGTCTTTACACATTATTATGAGGGAATGATGTGCGTTTGTAAACTTTTATGTGCATATGCGTTGCGAGTTTGTGCACGGTGTATTTTACGACTTTTGTTTAGTTGGGAATGTTATAATATAGGGAAGTGGGGTCAGACCCCATTACGAAATTGTTAAGTGCGAAATATGGTTGTAATGGGGTCTGACCCCATTACGGAAATGTTACGACCGAAGGGTAACCCTGCGGTCACGAGGAGGATCATAAAATGAAAAGGATAGTTGCGATAATTATGATGTCAGCGATGATGGCTCTGTCTGTGGTTGGATGCGGCGGAGGCGGCAGCGGCAGCAGCGCCGCGCCGGAGGCTCCTGCTGCGGAGTCAGTATCTGAGGACGCCAACTTAGTATCTGCTTCCGAATACACGGATAATGTGTTCCAAAAACTGATCAATATGGAGATCGGCACTGCCGGTTCATCTCTGAAGGCGGCGCAGATCGCTGAGGAGATTCTCTCATTTACAGCAAGTCGCGAGATAGCGAACATTGAGGAATCTGCTCGCAAGGATGCGTTTAATGAAGCCTGGGAAAGCCTCAGCAGTGAAGAAAAAGGAACCGTTAAGGACAATTTCAAGGATATCGCGGGTTTGATTGACGAAGCATTCAGCGACTATGAGTCGGCCAGAGGAAGCTTTGAGGACGCCGGAGTCGGCGCTGAGATGGAGGAACTCGTGAAGAGTGAAGACGCGCAGAAATCCTGGAAGGCGCTGAGCGATCTTTTGGCAGAGGCGGAATAAAGATTAAGGGTGTGCCGGAGGGACAGTTCGCTGATGATCTGTGAACGAAGGGTAACCCTGCGATCGCGATCTGAGATCAAAGGGTAACGCTGCGGTCACGCAGCCCGGATTCGGCATCAGTAGACTTGTGCCCCCTGACTCAGCAATTCGGAGAATGAGCATGATTCTGAAAAATGTAATACCGATTCTTGAATACGACGACAGTTCAGCGGAAGTGATCGCGCCGGACCACGACTGTGAGGGCCTGAAGCTTCCGGAGAAGTGCCTGTTTGCGTTTCTGGGTGACGTGGTCCACACGTATGCAGAAAGCAGCCGCGCAGAGGTTGTGCTGGAGCTGATCACGGTTTCGCAGACGATCAAGATCTATGTGCTTCACGAGGACAATGAGGATATATGTCTGGTGCAGTCTCCGATCGGCGCGGCTGCTGCCGCGCAGGTTCTGGACACGCTGGTCACATGCGGTGTCAAAAAAGTGATCGCAGTCGGAAGCTGTGGAGTTCTGGCTGATCTGCCGGAAAATGCTTTCATTGTGCCGACCAAAGCGCTTCGCGCGGAAGGAACTTCCTATCATTATTTGCCGGCTTCCCGTTATATAGAGCTTGATGATGACCCGATTGTGGTCATGGAGCGGTGTTTTGGCAAAATAGGGATTCCGTTTGTCACCTGCGTCACATGGACGACGGACGGATTCTTCAGGGAAACGGCGGACATGGTCAAGTACAGGCTGGTAGAGGGCTGTGCCGTGGTCGAAATGGAATGCGCCGCGCTTGCCGCGTGCTGCAGAAAGAGAGGGGCGCAGTTCGGGCAGTTCCTGTTCACGGCAGATTCGCTGGCGAATGTGCACGAATATGACGCGCGGGGATTCGGCACGGAGTCGCACGAGAAGGCGCTGCTGCTTGGATTGGATGTGCTGAGAAATTACTGAGGCGGAGAATGGCTGCCGGTATACCGGGGGTCTGACCCCATTACAGAAATGTTACGACCGAAGGGTAACCCTGCGGTCTCGAATAGGAAGAGGAAATCGGATATGGCATTGAAGATGGTATTCTTTGATCTGGACGGAACGCTGCTCCCCATGGATATGGATGAGTTTACGATGGGCTATTTTAAGATGCTGGCTGCCAAGGCGGCTCCGCATGGATATGAGCTGCCGTCGCTGGTCAAAGCAATCTGGCATGGCGTGTCGGCCATGGTGCAGAATGACGGGCATTGCAACAATGAGGATGCGTTCTGGGAGGATTTTGGCGCGATTTACGGAGAGGAGGCGCTGAAAGACAAACCGCTGTTCAACGAATTCTATGCAAATGAGTTTCAAGGGGCAAAGAAGTTCTGCGGCTACAATCCGAAGGCAGCGGAGACAGTTAGATGGATTCAGGAACAGGGACTGCGCGTGGCGCTGGCAACCAACCCGCTGTTTCCGGCTGTGGCGACCGAGTCGCGCATCCGGTGGACAGGGTTGGAACCGGATGAATTTGAATTCTACACGACGTATGAGAATATCGGCTGGTGCAAGCCCAACCTCGATTATTATCGGGAAGTCCTGCGGCGCGCCGGAGTCACGGCAGAAGACTGCCTGATGGTCGGGAACGATGTGGGCGAGGATATGGTAGCCGCGGAACTGGGCATGGATGTTTTCCTTATTACAGATTGCCTGATCAATAAGACGGGAGAGGACATCAGCAAGTATCCGAATGGAAGCTTTGAGGAGCTTAGAGAGTATATACGCGGTGCCAGCCAGCAGTAAGACGAGCGGGTTGGTGTGGAGTGCGTCAGTGGACTGTCCCCCTGACTCAATGTGAGGAAGGCATCAAGATGAAGGCAGATAAGTATCTAGCAATGACAGACACATTTCTGAGGCAGAGCAGCAAAGGAGAGATTCCGGACAAAATCACGCGTGATCTTCGTTTCTGCATGGACGAGCAGGAGGAGAAGCTGCGGAAAAATGGCATCAGCATGCGTGAGGAATACGTTTTTGACGATGAAGCAGTCACGGGCACGGTGGAGGCATCCCCGAAGAACAACCGGACGCCATTCCGAGGCGTGACGGCTTATCGGGAAACCGTGAGGATCAGGGACTTTTACCGTGGTGACAAGCGGATCCTGCATCGCAGGAGTCCGGTCACTTTCCACGCGACGATCGTGGACCGCGAGGGCAGCAGGGATGTCACCGTAAACTGCCCGAACTGCGGAAATGTCACGATGGCGTCCAAGCTGGAAGAGGGGTGCCCTTACTGCGGAACGCACTTTGCCATGAGCGAGCTCTATCCGCGCATTTCGTCCTGCTATTGCACGAACGACATTATTGAGCGCTTTGGCTTCGATGAGCGGTTGAAGCGGATGTTTACGAGGATCGCGATTGTCCTTTTCCTGGTTTTCCTGGCGCTGACTATCTGGCAGAACCGGAATGAGGACCTGCCTCTGTGGGCGGCTGTTCTTGCCATAGTTTTCCAGGCCGGCTTGATGACAGCCATGACGACTCTCGTTACCTATTTGGCTTACAACTTTTCCCTGGTTGTGAAACTGTTTCTCGAACTTGGGAGCGTCCTTCCAATGGCGGGTGCCGTCACCTCTGCCAAAAAACTGCAGTCCAGGATGGAAAAGTACGACCCTTACTTTTTTGGCAGGATCTTCGAAGGGAAGCTGGTGTCGCTCCTTCAGGCGGTCCTTTACAGCGACGACCGCAAAAATCTGAGTATCTACGAGGGGAGAGACGACTTTTCTGCTTTCGATGAGTTGGTGGATGTGGATTACAGAGGCGTATACAAGCTGAAGGAGTTTAAAGAGAGTGGCGGGCGCTTATCCATTCTGCTCGATGTGTTTACGGATAATTGCTATGCTGTCAGCGGGTCGGAGGATGCTGCAGGCGGCGAGGATGGCATGTCAGCGAGTCGCGGTCGCGCAGGCGGACGCATCAAGAGGAAGAACGAGCGGATTCTGGTCCGTATGGAGCGGAAGGCAGGAACCGTTACAGATCCGGGATTCAGCATTCATGCGGTGAGCTGCGGGAATTGCGGCGGATCGTTCGATGCCATGCATGTGAAGAACTGCCCTTACTGCGGCAGGGAATACCATGCGGCGGAAGCAGATTGGGTGATCACTGAGATCAGAAAAAAGTGAGTCGGTATACCGGGGGTCTGACCCCATTACAGAATTGTTACGACCGAAGGGTAACCCTGCGGTCACAGGCAAAATCTGTAATGGAGTCAGACTCCGTTTTTTGTTGTATAATAACTGCATAATGTGCATCGCAGAAATCATGGCTGAAGAGTTGAGTCAGAGGCCTGCTGAGTCACTGGTCCGCTGAGTCATTGGCCCGCTGACCCACTGGCTCGCTGAGTCACTGACCCGCTGGCTCACAATGGGAGATGTTTATGGATTACAATATCATTCAGATGAACGAAAACACATGGCGGATTGAAGATGGCGGCGTGCGCTTCTTCCTTCTGACGGGGACGGAGAAGGCGCTTCTGATCGATTCCGGAATGATGATACAGAATGCGAAGGAGATAGCAGAAAGCCTGACCGACCTTCCGATTTCTCTCCTCAACACTCACGCGGACCGGGATCACATCGGCAGCAACGAGGAGTTTGCATCATTTTACATGCATCCCGCGGAGGAGCCGCTTTACCGCAGGTCCGGAAAGCCCGGGACCATCATTCCGGTGCAGGAGGGCGACACGATCGACCTTGGTCAGCGGAAGCTGGAAATCATCGATCTCCCCGGACATACGCCCGGCAGTATCGGTGTCCTGGATGTGGCCGCCAGAGTGCTGATCAGCGGTGATCCGATCCAGCGCCATGGCAAAATATTCATGTTTGGACCGCATCGGAATATGGACGCTTATATTGAGAGCCTGGAGCGGCTGGAGAAGAGGAAGTCCGAATTTGATGAGATCTGGCCTTCCCATGCGGATATTCCCGTTACAACGGACACCATCGGGATGCTTCACGATGGAGCGTTGGACATTCTGGCCGGGAAGGTGGATGGAAAGCCGGAAGAGATGTTCGGTCAAAAAATCGTTGCCTATGATCTGGGATTCTGCCTGATGCTGTGCGATAAATAATGGTTTTAGTGGTGGGGTCTGACCCCATTACAGAGATGTTAAGAGTGTAATAATTCTGAAATGGGGTCAGACCCCATACTGGAGAAATATGAATAAGAAAGAAGTCAAGCTATACAACATTTTATTTCCCATATGGATGCTGATCTTTTTCCCGTCGTGGCTGTGGCTGTTTCTGATCCCGGCCAACTATCTGATCGACCGGCTGGTCCTGTACTGGAGCCTCGGCGCGATGCCGGACAAAGGTGCCTTCTGCAGGAAGCACACATGGAAGATCTGCATCGCGGGTTTTCTTAGCGACTTTTGCGGAGCGCTCATCCTGTATCTTGCTTATATGATAGCCCCTTTGGTTGATTATGATTCACTGTTTAAAACGCTGATCGATCAAATTGAGGAAGGTATCGCATTTAACCCGTTCAACAGTATCGCATCGTTTCTGACAATTGTAGTCTCGGTTGCCGTGGCGGGCTTATTGATCTTCTTTATTGACAGGAAGATTCTGACCAAAGCAGGGCTTGATGCCGAGCAGGCACGCAGATCAGCATTGCGGCTGGCGGTGATCACTGCGCCGTATTTGTTCTTTTTCCCGTCGCAGCTGATGTATAATTAAGGGATTCGCGAATCATGGCTTGTATGAACATGTGGGGTCTGACCCCATTTCAGAAATGTTAAGAAGGAAATAAATTCGTAATGGGGTCAGACCCCGTTCGGAGGAAATATGGAGATACGGAAAACTATTGAGCAGGATATTGGCAGGCTTATGGAGATCTACGCCTATGCGAGAGACTTCATGGCCAAAACAGGAAATCCCAATCAATGGGGGCCGACAAACTGGCCGCCCGAAGTGCTGCTCCGCAACGATATCAAAGAAGGCAACAGCTATGTGTGCACAAACGACAATGGGACCGTGATCGGCACCTTCTATTTCATTCAAGGCAAGGATATCGAGCCGACCTATCGGGAAATAACGGATGGCGCATGGCTGGATGACAGCGCGTACGGAGTGGTCCACCGGCTCGCTTCCGATGGCTCGGAAAGAGGAATCGGGCAGTTCTGCATCAATTGGGCGTTTGCGCAGTGCGGGCATATGCGCATTGATACGCATACGGACAATAAGGTCATGCAGAAGCTTCTGACCAAACTGGGCTTTCAGAGATGCGGGATCATATATGTGATCGAGGACAATTATCCGAGATATGCATATGAAAAGGTCAAGTGACTGGCGCTGATAAAAAGCAGCGTAAATAATAAAAAGGAGCGTAACAACAATGAGCAAAAAGACAATAGCTATAATAGTAGAAGCAATTCCCCTGGTTTCGATCGTAGTGTTTCTTGCGTCGGTCTTTTCAGCGTATGATTCACCAGTGATGAGAATTGTAACGCTGGTCACATCTGTGCTGGCATTTTTGGGCTTCGTGTTCTTCTTTATCGGGCGCATGCTTGCCAGGGGAGAGCGTATTGTCACGATTCTGGGGATCCTGGACTGGTTCGCAACACTAGTGACCTTTCAATTGTATGCCATAGCGATCTTCAGCTTCGGATTATGATTCTTTCGTGGAAACCATCCTCCCGCGCGTATATAGCACTAAATGATTTATAAGTAATGTTTTGAAATGCGCGAAATGCAAAAGAGAGGAAATTATAATGGTTATTTTTGCTGTAGGTTTTATTGTAAGTCTGATCCCGTCTATAGCGCTGTATTTCTGGTTCAAGGGGCTTAAGAGCGACCAGCTGTACAAAGAGAGCTGCAAAAAGGCGTTTATTAATGGTCTGATCGCGGTGTTCCCGGTCATTCTGTTATCTGCGATATTTGCTCTTCTGAAAAATCTGCTGTTTGCCAATGTGAATCCGCTTTTGTATGCGGCTGTCCACTGCTTTATCGTATTAGCGTTGGCTGAAGAACTGGCAAAATACTTCATGGGCCGCAAGACGATCGATAAGATGATCAACAGTGTCTCCTGGCTGGACCTGATCATCTTCATGGGCATCGTGGGAATCGGGTTCGGAATCGCAGAAAATATTCCTTATGCGATTGAATCAAGCCCACTGGCGATGCTCATCAGAGGCTTTACGATCGGACACGGCGTGTACGGTATGATGACCGGCTATTTCCTCGGTAAGATCATGAAGGATGGCAAGAGCGGACGCTGGCAGGGACTGCTGGCAATCGTTCCGGCGTGGCTGATTCATGGACTGTATGATTTTGGACTGAGTCAGGAGATTGAAGTTCTCGGTGATTGGACAGCGATTATTTCTGTGAGCCTTGCAGTATTTGAGCTGATTATGCTGATCGTGTTCATCCTGTTTATTCGCAAGGCGAGAAATGAGGAGAAGTATACGGCGCCGCTGTTTGCAGTTGCTGCTGAGGCAGGTGCCGCTGTTGCAGGCGAGGATGTTGTCGCTCCTGATACTGCCGGAAGGAGCGAAGATAATACCTGAATTTATGTATTCAATTAATAAAGCCTTGTTCTTTCTTTCATGAAGAACAAGGCTTTTTTCAGGGTCGCGACCGAAGGGCAACCCTGTGATTTTCAGAATACATGCTCGCGTTCTACTCTTGCTCCGAAGGGAAAGAGGGAAAGCTTTGCGATCTTGAAGAACTGTTTTCCCCACGGGATTCCGATGATGGTGATGCACAGGACGATGCCAATGATCGCATTGCCGACTGCCATCTCAAGACCTCCGAAGATGATCCACAGAAGGTTGAGCAGAAATGAAACCGGCCCCGCGTCGTCATATACGATCTCTTTGCCGAACGGATCCAGAGAAATACTGGCAAGTTTGAAGCACTGCAGGCCGACCGGAATGCCGACGACAGTAATGCACCACAGGCAGCCGAAGAAGACCCAGCCAAGGGCGCTGATCAGTCCGCCAAAAATCAGCCACAGGATATTTAATAAAAGTCTCATAGAAAAATCTCCTTTAATATAGAATTTGTTGTTTTGGATCTGTTTTGCTGCATTTTGGGGCAACCGCGCATTAGTATATCACAAAACGCTCCATATCCTATAACAATTTACGTTCACAAGGAAAATGTTCCACAGTGAAGATCACAGGGCTCCCGGTTCTTCAGAGATATTCTGAAGACCACAGGACGAAGATCACAGGGTTACCCTGTGATCTTTTTGCACTGGACGAACCGCATGCTATAATAGGCATATCTGAAAGAAAACCGGGATGAGGGGACTACTGATGAAAGAGACATTTTTTACTCATGACAAAAACTTTTACCGCAATCTGTTCTCCATGCTGGTGATCGTGGCGCTGCAGAACGTCATCGCTTATAGCGTGAATATGGCCGACAATATCATGCTGGGCGCCTACAGGCAGGAAGCCCTGTCGGGGGCGGCTGTGGTCAATCAGGTATTTTTTATTGTGCAGCAGGCGACCATTGCGATCGGCGACGGCCTGATCGTGATCAGCTCCCAGTATTGGGGGCAGCACAGAACGGAGCCGATCCGGCGGGTCACCGGGCTCGTGCTTCGGTATACGATCGCTGCCGGTCTGGGACTGATCCTGGTATGCACCTTCCTGGGGAATCCGATCCTGAAGATCTTTACTTCCGACCCCGTTATTCTGCCGCAGGCCCACGCTTATCTGAGCATTGTCAAGTACACTTTCCTGTTGTTTATGGTCACGCAGGTCCTGCTGGCAGCACTTCGCAGCGTGGAAACGGTCAAAATAGCGTTTGTCAACTCATGTGTTTCTCTGGTGCTCAATATTTTGATCAATTCTACGCTGATCTATGGCCGGTTTGGCTTCCCGGAGATGGGAGTTACAGGAGCGGCGATCGGAACGATCACATCACGAACGGTGGAGCTTTTGATCGTGCTCGTTTACTTGTGGAAGAAGGACGAGAAGCTGAAGCTGTTCCGGGAGCCCGGGCTCAGAGAGATCTCGCCGGAACTGAAAGCGGACTACATGAAAAACGCGCGGCCCATCCTGGTGGGCTCGCTGATCTGGTCCATCTCGATTCCCATGCAGACGGCCATCCTGGGGCACTTGTCGTCCGACGCCATCGCCGCCAACTCCGTGGCAACGACCTTCTATCAGTACATGAAGGTGATCATCGTGGCGATCTCATCGGTCTCCGCCGTGCTGATGGGAAAATCCATCGGGACCGGAAACCTTTCGCGGGTGCGCTCGGATGCGAGGACGCTCTCGGTGATCGACCTGGGAATCGGAATTGTGCTGGGAGCGATCCTTTTCTTCACTCGGAAACCGCTGCTGGCGTACTATGCTTTGAACCCGACAGCTTCGGCCCTGGCGGACCAGCTGATCGTGATCATGAGCCTTGTGATGGTGGGCATGTCCTATCAGATGCCGGTATCCGGCGGCATACTCAAAGGAAGCGGAGATTCGAAATTCACCATGAACATGAATCTGATCAGCACCTGGCTGATCGTCACGCCGCTTTCCTTCGCGGCTGCTTTCTGGTGGAAGTGGCCGATCGCGGCAGTTGTGCTGTGCCTGCAGTCAGACCAGATCTTCAAGTGCGTGCCGGTGTTTCTGCGGTTTAGAAGTTATAAGTGGATCCACAAGCTGACGCGGTGAGTGGTGCAGGAAGTTATAAGTTGATTCAAAAGCTGACGCGGTGAGTGGTGCAGGAAGTTATAAGTGAATCTATAAGCTGACGCGGTGAAACGCATGCTATTGCATTACATCCCGCACAATGTTATAATGTCCTAACTGAATAAGTTCTTCGGGGCAGGGTGCGATTCCCTACCGGCGGTATAGTCCGCGAACCTTCGGGCCGATTTGGTGAAATTCCAAGACCGACAGTATAGTCTGGATGAGAGAAGAACTGGGCATCAAGCAGATGGTACACTGCGTCTTTTTTCGATGCAGCGTCCATGTATGTCGTTGTTTAGCGAGGCAGCGGCTATGTATGTTCAGACTGACATTTTCCCGGAGCAAGTGATTGTTCCGGGTTTTTGTTTTCCAAAGAACTTGTTCTCGATCAACCGTATTTCTCAAGATGTGAAGGAGGAGGAAAACAATGAAATGGTCTGTCAAAAAAATGGTCACCACCGCAATGCTCGCCGCTGTCGCAGGCGTCCTTATGTCGCTGGAGTTCTCCGTGCCGCTGATGCCGGTCTTTTACAAGGTCGACTTCAGTGACGTCCCCGCCGTGATCGCGCTGTTCTCGATGGGTCCGGTCTCCGGTCTCTGCGTAGAAATTGTCAAAATCCTGATCAAACTGCTCACAGTCGGGACAAATTCCAATTATGTCGGCGAGTTCTCCAACCTGATCGGCGCCTTCATGTTCATTCTTCCCATCTGGCTGGTCTCCAGGAAGATGCCTTCCAACAAAAGAGGCATGACGGCAGCTTTGGCTATCAGTGGAGTGATTCGCATCGCATGGGCCTGCTTCTGCAACGCGTGCATTACGCTTCCTATGTATGCTGCGACGATGGGGATTTCAATCGACGCACTGGCCGCGCAGTTTACGCCGGCACTTCCGGCTGTTCAGAATCTGTCGACATTCATTATTTTGGCAACGATTCCGTTTAATTTCATAAAGCTCACACTCAATTATGGAATTGCCGTGATCCTTTTCGACCGGCTGACTGCAGCAGTCCCGTCGCTGCGAAGTGCGTCTGTGTAGGGAGAGCGCGAACATGGTCCGCAATCCCGATGTGGGGAGCGCGAACATGGTCCGCAATCCCGATGTGGGGAGCGCGCAAACACTATCCGCAATGACTGCATAAGGAGAACCTGAACATGATCCGCAACTACAATGAACTGACGCGTCTGGAAATGGAGCAGGTGGACCGGGCGAATACGATTGTCCTGATCCCTCTGGGTGCGACAGAGCAGCACGGAAATCAGGCGCCGCTCGGCACGGATGCCATGATTGCGGGCGCGATGCCGGAGTATATCAAGACCGAGCTGTCCAAAGTCGACCCCGACTATCCCATGCTGATCTTTCCGGTGATCCCTGTGGGATTTTCGGTTGAGCACCTGGGTTTCTGCGGCTCGATCAGCTTCAAACCGGATACGTATTATCACATGCTCTACGACATCACGCAGAGTCTGGCGCATCACGGCTTTGTCAAAATCGTGTATCTGATCTGCCACGGCGGCAACCGGTCGGTGGTGGATATGCTGGCGCGGCAGGTGCGGGCGGACTTCGGTGTTTTGCCATTTGTGCTTGCATCGGGGGCGTTCTTCCATCCCGACGTGCAGGCGACCATTTCCCCGGGAAATACATTTGATTTCCATGGTGGTGAGATGGAGACATCAATGGTGCTCGCGATCAACCCGTCGTCCGTGAAGCTCGAGCTCTCTGAAACCGGTTTCCGGGGCCCGACCCGGGATGGCAAAAAGGCGATCCGCTTTTCAGGCGAGCATGCACTCACCTGGATGGGGGAGGAGTTTGTCACGGAGGACGGACGCCCGATCGGCATCGGCGGCGACCCGCGCGGCGCGACTGCGGAAAAGGGAAGGATCATCCTGGAGACCAGCGCACGGGAGCTGGTTCCGGCGTTTATTGAGATCCGGGATTGGACATAATAGTGAAGCTGTTGAGTCAAGGGGACAGAGGATTATTAGCTGTCCCTTTGGCTCTTTTTTGCGGGCAATGCAGAGCAAGCTGATAGCTGAAGTTATACCATAAGTTGAATGACTATTCCCAAGTGGCATGTTATCGTGAGCATAGACGAAATCGCAAAGGATGTGGGACTATGTTAGAGATTAAGGGAAAGTTTAATACTGCGATCTGCTATGCCAACGTGATCGAGGAGGAAGCGATCGAGCAGATCCTCCGCATGTGCGACTACGAGTTCACGGAGGGAAGCCGCATCCGCATCATGCCTGACGTGCACGCCGGCAAGGGCTGCACGATCGGAACGACCATGACTGTGGTGGATAAGGCGGTCCCGAACATTGTGGGCGTGGACATCGGCTGCGGCATGTACACCGTCAATCTGGGAAGCCCCGACATTGACTTCGAGAAGGTAGACGAGGCGGCGCATTTCATTCCTTCCGGCATGAATGTCTGGGAGGGAAGGCAGGAGCGTTTCGACCTGCAGCAGTTAAGATGTTACCGCGAGCTGAAGGACGCGAAGCGTCTGGAGCGAAGCCTGGGTACGCTGGGAGGCGGCAATCATTTCATCGAGATCGATGAGGCTGCGGACGGCACAAAGTATCTGGTCATCCACAGCGGAAGCCGCAACCTGGGAAAGCAGGTCGCCGAAATATACCAGAGGCTTGCCATTGACCTGAATAAGGGCAAGGAGACTTACTTCAAGGAGAGGGATGAGATCATCCGCACCTACAAGGAGCAGGGCAGAAGGAAGGAGATCCAGGCCGCTCTGAAGAAGATCGCCTGGGAGCAGAAGGCGGCAACAATTCCGGAGGACTTATGCTTCCTGTATGGGGAGTACCTGACTGATTATCTGCATGATGTGGAGATCTGTCAGTGTTTTGCCCGCAGGAACAGAGAGAAGATGGCGGAAGTCCTGTTGGAGAGAACCGGAATGGCCGGCGGAGAGGCGTTCCACACGATCCATAACTACATTGATACGGAGGAGATGATCCTGAGGAAGGGCGCGATCGCGGCTCATGCCGGGGAGAAGGTCCTGATTCCGATCAATATGAGGGATGGGAGCGTTCTGGCGGTCGGCAAGGGAAATGAGGAGTGGAATTTCTCGGCTCCGCACGGGGCGGGAAGGATCATGTCCCGCCGCTCAGCCAAGGAGCAGCTGAGCCTGGAGGAGTACCGCGAGACGATGAAGGGAATCTACACCACTTCCGTGAATGCGTCCACGCTGGACGAGGCGCCGATGGCGTACAAGTCGCTGGAGGACATCATCGATGTGATCCGGGAGTCCGTGGACGTTATAGAAGTGATGAGACCGATCTACAACTTCAAGGCGTCTGAATGATAGTGATGAGGCCAAAATACAAATAAAAGGCATCCGACTGATCTTAGATCAGGGCGGATGCCTTATTTTTGCTCGGGGAATTATGCTTTTATCCAGGTGGAAAACCTCCGTCTCTTTGCGCTGTGCGCACCCGCCGGCCTATTTCCCCTGATACAATCTCATCCACATCGATGTGTCTTCCGACAGCATCAGCTGCGCGACGCTGTTTCCGAGCGCGCCGACATATTCGAGCGGAACGTCGGTGAAGCTCTCTTCGACAACGTGGATCTGCTCGCGGATTTGTTCCAGAGCTTTGATCATGTGGCGGTGGTTGTCCAGATTGTAGCGGTAGTTGCACTGGCTGAGCTTGGAAGAAAAGTAGGCAGCCCAGGCAGGGAGGAGCATAGCCAGCATGTTGGCAAAGGTACTTGAAAATGTTCTGATCGTCGTATAGCCCAGAGCCGCGCTGCTCACGGGATGAAGGATGGTCACGAAATTGAACACCGCGCGGAGAAATACAAAGATGAAGCCGACGAAGAAGGTGTATTGCGACCACTTGCTGAGGGACCTGACGACGCCCGCATATCTCTGTTCGGAGACTTTGTGGTAGGAGAGCTGGTCATCCACCATTTCTTTGAGGTGAAGAAGAATCTCTTTGGCTGTATTTTGGCCCACCTCGGTGCGCCCCGGCTCCGTGTCGCTGATGATCTCCCTGACAGTCCTGTAGACTGCGGGATCGTCGCCGCACAGATAGAGCAGGTCAAGGGAAAGGCCGAAGGGAATAAAATGTGCCAAAACCCTGAGCAGCTCAGCGGTACCCCGATACTCCGCGAAGGTAGTGCGCCAATGGCGTACGGTCTTACTTCTGTCGAGCCTGTATTTGTACAGGTTCAGGTAGGCGTTCATGAGGAAGCCGATGCCGGCGAGGACTTTGAGCAGGGTCGACTGGATCGACATGGCGCTGAAGATGGTCTCAGTATAGAAGCCGACAGCCAGGAAGCAGGTGATAATGAAAGGCAGGATGGCCTGCCAGTAAACGACAGCCTGATATTTGTTGTTGAGGGCGATCGCGGCCTGGTCGAATATGGAAAACTGCTCGATGATCCTTTTGCGGAGAGGCTCCTTATTGCGATAGGCATCCGGAAGCCGGTAGTCGGGGCGGAGCATGTAGTCTTCCACGGGGTTCACTTTGGATGCCGCAGCTTTGTATTTTTTCAGGAAAACGGACTGCAGGCGCATGCCGATTCCCAGGAACGGAATCTTCTTGCCATAGTCATGCGAGGCGGGATCCAGTACAGGCACGGCCGCGGTCTGCAGATAACGGTCCAGCTTGTCCTCAGAAAAGGGCATGAACAGGGTCTCTTCCGGCCAGAAGACTTTGCCGGTTCTTGCCGAAACCCAGATGCAGGGAAGTTTTCTCCTGCGCGCCATGCGAAGCAGGTCCAGGATGGCGCCATCCATCGCGTCCGGAGATTCATCCCACGCGGCAATCACCATGTCGACGTCCGCACAGAGGTTTTCGCCGATGAAATCGGGGTGATTCGTGTGCAGGCAGAGCATCTGATCGCTGCCGGGGATATCGAGTGCCGGTGAAGTGATGCTTTTGACCGGAAAGCCGGTCTCACGGATCAGGTCTATCATGGAAGGGTCCGTGTAGTAGGGACTCTCGACGAAGAAGATGTCCGCATTTTTGTGTGAAGCCTGCACGGAACGGATGATCTGCGTCAGCAGGTCCCGGAGCGTTTGCTGAAACTGTGTATTTGCAGGGCACACGCCCGCCATTGCAATTCTGAACATATTGAAACCTCTGTAATTGTTGCAGCAGCCGTTTTAATTCCTCGCCAGTTTTCCGAGCAGCTCCCAGGCGTAATCGTCTTTGGACTGCTCTTTTTCATCGAGACTGTCGAAGGGGAGGAGACTGCTGTGCAGCCGCTTCGCGTCATTGCGCACTTTATTGTACTGCCAGTTGTTCATGAAGTGGAAGCGCATCCACCGCTCGTGTTCGATCTCGCGGAAGAAGGCCTTCTTTTCCGGCCACTCCTTCTGCCACTGTTCAAAAGCGGCTTCCAGAGTCTCTTTTGTTAACTCCCGGCCGGCCTTCTCGCCAAGCAGTATCCGCATTTTTACCAAAATATGGTCTGCCGAAGCGCAGTTGGAGCGCCGCTTGAATGCGTCGAGCTCTTCCCAGCGGGGGGACGTGAGCCCGCTGCTCGTCAGATAGATCTCATGCATGGTTCTGGCCCATTTATCCAGATGGCGGTGCAGCACGATCTCAGGCGTCAGCAATTCTTCCGGGTTTCCGAATCGGATCAAAGATTCTTTCGTCTCCTGTGGAAGTGCATCATCAGGCGCACCCTGAGGGAGTACAGCTTCAGATGTCCCCTGGGAAAGCGAATTCTCAGGCGCCTGCAGCTGAGCCGGTCTTCCGAACCGGATCGGGGCTCCGTCTGCGTCCTGCGAAAGCCTGGCGTAGATCGTCGCCGTGGTGGGCACATATTTGTGAAGCGTAAAGAAGGTCGACAGTGTCTCTTCCTCGTCGTCAAAACACAGAATGATCCGGTCTGCCGTTTTCAGCACTCCATGGTCTTCATTCCAAGGTGCTGATGAAAAGACAAGAGTATCTCCGCGGGGATCCTTCTGACCGGGTGCGGGAAGCTGGTCACTGCAGTTACAGATCTGAGACAGGCAGGGATGATTTAAGCGGAATTGCTCAAAATCACCGTAAACGATGTATCGGATCTGCTGGTTGGGGGCCAAAACATTGACCACAAGCGCCTGCTCCAGGATCGCATCCGCGTACTTGCCGCTGCCGATCAGAATAATCGTCTCACCGGATAAACGGACCGGATACTTGCTCCAGTAAAGACTTGCGCAGCTGATGTAAGGATTGAACAGAATAAGAGAAGACGGATAGTGGTCAGGCTCAAACTCCGACATGCAGCAGACACGCGCACCGGTGTCCAACAGGGATGCGGCCCTCTGGTAATTGCTGAAGCCGTTATGATCCATACAGAAGACCAGACAGCGGTCCTTGTCAGACGCCCTGCGGATCACGGACTCAGCGGAGAGGGTTGTGTAGATTTCAGATTTTCCTTTCCCGTCATTGTTTGAAGAGGGAGTGTTGGCGAATACTACGACATTTTTACTGCTTTCCCGCTGAATATTTTGGCCCATGATACGGCTGGGAATTGTGAATTCTTCGAATATATACCAGGATTTGCCGCCGGAAACAGCGAGACGGAGCATGGGCAGGAGACTTCCCCGCATGATTGACAGGACCACGCCGACCACGAATGCAAACAGAAAAGTGCTGCACATCGCGAAGAGCCCTCCGATGATCATTCCGCCTGTGCTCTGGGGAACGACATCTCCGTATCCGACGGTGGAAAGTGTCGCCAGCGAATACCATATAGCCTGGGCAAAGGTGATGCCCTGACTGTTTTCGAAGAAGGTGAACAGATAGAGGAGGACGAGATAGACGCCTGCTAATAAAAGTGCTCTGATAATTCGTTTCTTGTTCATAATTAATTCCTGTTCAGTATGAGCTTTACGAGTTCCGCTCAGCATGCTTTGGACAAGATTGCGGATACTGTAAAAAAACCGGATCGCTTATTGTATATGCAGCAAAGAGCATGCAGATTATGATGTAAGTGAATCGATTCATTATATCATTAATACAGTGTCGGTACTAGAATTGCGCCGCGGGTAGGAGAAAAGTATAATGAATATGTACATGCCAGGGTTTCTTAACAAAGGAGGGGTAGACATGGCAGAAATGAATACTAAGGCAATGTTCAAATTATCGTATGGACTGTTTGTCTGTACGGCGGTGCGGGGTGAGAAGATGAACGGGTGCATCACCAACACTGCTATTCAGGTGGCTTCCGAGCCCAATCGCATCTCCATTGCGATCAACAAGTCCAATTACACACATGATATGGTGGCAGAGACAGGGATTTGCAATGTTTCTGTGATCAGCAATGAGGCCAGCTTTGATCTTTTCAAGCATTTCGGTTTCCAGTCGGGAAGAAATGTGGATAAGTTCGCGGACTATCCGGCCGAAAACTATGCGATGGCGGAAAACGGGATTCCCTATATCACGGCCGGCACGAACGCTTACTTCTCACTGAAGGTGGAGAGCAAGGTGGATCTTGGATCCCACACACTGTTCATCTGTGAGCCGACTTTCATGACGGTGCTCTCTGACGTATCTTCCTGCACGTACGAGTACTATCAGAATAACATCAAGCCGAAGCCGCAGCCGGTTGCGGAGACGCCCAAGGGCAAGACGATCTGGCGCTGCCTGATCTGCGGATACGAGTGGGAAGGCGAAGAGCTGCCTGACGATTTCATCTGCCCGATCTGCAAGCATCCGAAGGCGGACTTTGAGAAGATTGAGGGCTAAATACGCAATTGCTGCAAATGTAAAGCATTATTCTGAGTGAACAGATGAGTGAGTTGATTTCTGTAATTATTCCTGTCTATAACGTCAGGGAATATCTGCCGCAATGCCTGGATTCTGTGATCCGGCAGACATATCAGAATCTGGAGATTATTGTGGTCGAGGATGGCTCTTCAGATGACAGCCTCCTTATATGTGAGGAGTATGCTGAGAAGGATTCCCGGATCCATGTCATCCGCGCCGCTCACGGAGGAATCTCTGCTGCGAGAAATATCGGCATTGAGAATGCGAATGGAGTTTATCTGACCTTCTTTGACGGCGATGACTGGATGGAACCTGATGCCATCGACACATATGTGCGAATAGCAAAGCAGACAGGTGCTGACATTTCCTGTATCGGGAGCAGCACTGAGTATGTTGACCGGACACATCATCCGAAGATCGGCCTTCCGACTGATGCCGGAGAGACAGTTGAACTGGATGACGGCAGGAAGGTGCGTGTTTTCCGGGGCGGCGATGTTTTGACAGCGTATGTGAACAGTCAGTTTCGCGAAGTGGTCTGGAACAAAATGTTCCGGGCGGAGGTGTTTGCCGGGATTCGATTTGCGGAGGGACGCACCTACGAAGATGTGGACCTGACGTGGAGGATCATGAAGAATCTGGCTGAATCGGGCGGAACGGCAGCGGCTCTGCCGGACGAGCTGATCCACTCACGGATGCGCAGGAGCAGTATCACGCACACGTATTCGCTGAAGAATATCGTGGACCACTGGCTGGCGCAGTATGGGCGTTATGAGGGGCTTCCGGAATATCAGGATCGGTATATCGGCGCGTGCCTGACAGCAGTCGGCCGGATGTGGATGAGTTACAGCGGCTTTTCCAAGGACGATCAGAAGAAGGCAGAGGAGACGATCCGGCAGATGCAGGCGTTTTCAAGGGCCAATCGCCGCAAGGTGCTGCGCGGAAAGCATTCGCGGTACATCAAGATGGTGTGCCTGCTCTCACAAACCAGGACGCCTCTGGCAATGGAGCTCGGCGCCCGTTGGGGCCGGCGGCGGCATGCCGTAAGGCGGAGAGAAAAAGGAGAGTTGTTTGTGTGAAGTTGGGGTCAGACCCCATTACAGAATTGTTAAGAACGCAATGATTTCTTAATGGGGTCAGACCCCATTATCTGGAGGGAAATTATGCAGACAATCTATTTAGCCGGCGGCTGCTTCTGGGGCGTACAGAAGTACTTTGATCAGTTTGATGGCGTGCTCGCGACGGAAGTCGGATACGCAAACGGGCCGGAAGAAGCTCCGTCCTATCGGGATGTGTGCAACAGCAGCGGCCATGCGGAAACCGTCAAAATAGAATATGATCCTGAAGTGATCTCTCTGACAGAGCTCCTGGGTTACTATTTCATGGTGATCGATCCGCTGTCGGTCAACAAGCAGGGAAATGACAGAGGAATCCAGTATCGCACGGGTATTTACTACACGGACGAGAGTCAGCTGCCGGAGATCAAGACTGTTTACAGAGAGCAGGAAGAGAAGGCAGGAGCAAAGCTGGCTGTCGAGATGGAGCCTCTGAAGAACTTCTACACGGCTGAGGAATATCACCAGAAGTATCTGGACAAGAATCCGGGCGGATATTGCCATATTCCGACGAAGATGTTTAGTGTGAAGAAGTAATTAACAAATAAAGAAAGGAGTGGCGGTGTATCTGTGATCGGCTGCACCAAAGAGAAAGAAATGAAGACTAAGAAAGCAAGGCGTCTATTGTCAGGACTGATCGTAATGGTGCTTGTACTGTTAATGCATTTACCCGCATCGGCAAGCAGCATTTCTCTGAGCAGCAGTTCAATTACACTGTTGGAAGGACAAGGAAGGACTATTAAGGCAACTGTCAGCGGCAAGAGCAAAACGGTGAAGTGGAGTAGCAGCGACACTAGAATTGCCATTGTTAAGAATGGAAAAATAACAGTCAGAAGGGCCGGGACCTGTACGATCAAGGCAACGGCAAACGGCAAAACCGCAAGCTGCAGAGTAACAGTCAAACCCGGCAAGTGGAGAACTGCATATGCAAACTTCCTGAAAAAGAATGCCAAAGCATCAGAGAATCGGTTTTGGCTTTCTTACATTGACCCGGGAGAAGTACCTGAACTGGTAATAGTGAGAGGTTACTATCACTTTACAACGGCGGAAGTATATTCTTATGTGAATGGGAAAGTGATCAAGATCGATGAGTATGGTTCAATGGCAGCCATGAAATATGCTCCCAGAACAGGCAGAGTCTGGGGAAGCTATTCCGGTATGGGATCTGTATATGACACATTTCACCTGATCAGTAATCACAAGAGCAGAATAGTAGTTAATTTTTGTATTCACAATGAGTATTCAGGCGGAAAGATCACGAGCACTGTATGCAAAAAGAATAATGCTGTGATCAGCAAAGCATCATATAACAGACAGCTTACAGCAGCTAAGCGGAAGGTAAATTACCATGAAGTCGGGTACTATAAGGGATACAAGGTTAATAATACAAATATCAATGTATTGCTCAGCAATCCGACATCATTGGTGAGATAAGCGTGTTTCACGGGCGCCGGATTTGAGCCAAAATATACAGAATATTTCTTGACATTAATTTAATTTGTTGTACAATAAACTCTATCTCAAAATAGCTATATATATTGAGTGGGAGAATTGAAATAAGGACAAGTGGGTAAGGCTGCGACAGGCGCAGTCTGCCCATGAGTCCTTTTTGTTTTCTCAATGCGGCTTTGGGAAGCCCCTAAACAGAATGCGTGAAAAAGAAAGAGAGGTGAAGCAGATGGATAAGAGTTTCTTTGTGAGGTCCGCCGAGACCGGCACCTGTTACTGCGGAAGATGCGGGAAGCGTCAGTTGAATGACCGGTACAACATGCAGAAGCACGGGCAGATTTGCAGCCCGCAGTTTAAGGCGGGAGACGATGTGTACGTTGTCGATGAAGGGAGCAGTCTGGGGTACCGCCTTGAAAGCAAAATCAATGTTGACGCAAGGGCCGATGTGCTGACATTGTCCATCTGCACGCCGGTTCTCACCAGGATCCGCGGTTTCAAGGACCGATTCAGCGGAATGGAGTGGAAGACTGTTTTTACAGCAGAGTTTGCGGCGGGGACCAGGGTTCCGCAGATTCTCCGCAACGAGACAGGGTATGATATGGAAGTCCTGCTGTCGCTGATCAGAGCCGGACGCATCATTCCGATCAGCAATGAGAGCGACCGCGAAGTGATCCGCCGCGTTTTTCCCGGTGTGATCGACGTATACAGTCTGCAGATGTTCGCGCACATTTACAAGAATAAAGGGTTCATTACAGAGAATCAGATCAAGCCGGGGACAGAGAGATTGCTGTTCAGAAAGATCCCTGAGAGCACTGCATGGAAGGAGCCGGGCAAAATACCGATTCATACAGCTCTCTACAAGCATCGGAATGATACATACATACGAGAGGATACAGCAGCTGCAGCAGAGAGGTGAATTTCAAAGAGTTGTTCCGGCAGGATTATTATCTGGTGGGCAACGCGATGAAAGCGATCGAGCAGTTCGACAAGGTCTATCCGGAGTACCATCTTGCCATGTATGCGAAGAGGTCTCAGAATATTTTGACACCGCTTCTGGCAGCTGATTATCACACGGGAATGGAACTTGCTGCTAAGGCAGGCGCAACGGCGATTGCTGAGAGCTATGACAAGCTCTCCGTATTTGAGAAGTCACCGAAGCTGTTTCACAATCTCAAGGATCTGTTTGGTGTATCCGTGCAGGTCCTGCGGGCGCTGCACCGCGACCAGATCAATGACGGAGTAATGACGCGGATCAGGGAAATCTATGAATATCAGCCTGCATTTCTTCAGTTCGACTCCTACACAGACTCCATGATGGAGTTCTATATGAGGGGCAACATCACGCGCCGCAGAGTACGCAGAGCGCAAGCAGATAATGGAATCGGTGCACTGAATGACAGGCAGATTCTGCAGATCCTGCGCTATCTGCAGAAGCATCCCGATGACGGCCAATACTATTTGGACTACTTGAATGCCTGCGCGCAGCTTGGCGAGTATGAGTATGGCCTCACACCTAATCTCCCGATCCGCGAGGCGCATGACCGCGTAGTCGCACGGATCAGAAACAAGCACGACATGGCGACGCAAAGAAGCTTCGAGATGGTTGTCAAAAGCGCGAACTATCTTGCCCTCACTACCTGGTTAACAGAGGAGGACGAGGAATTCTATGACAAAGATCCTCTTATGGTGATCGCGCCTGAAACCAGTGATGACCTGTTCAAGGAGAGCGAGAGCATGCACAATTGTGTGCGGATTTATGTTCCGAGCGTTACAAATCGATATACGAGGATCTACTTCCTGCGGGAGAAAGATGAACTTGATAAGAGCTATGGCACGATCGAGGTATCCGGCGACGGCCAGAGGCTTGTCCAGGCGAAGGCTTTTGGCAACAAGAAGCTTTCGGTCAGAGCGCAGAGGTTTGTGACCAAGTGGTGCAAACATAAAAGGATTACGATCGATACGTGGGATATCACAGAGGGGCTTTAAGACCGGAAGCCCTGTTCATGAGACCGGAGGGTTACCCTTCGGTCGCGGCCAAAAAAGAAACAATGCAAAGCTCCGGAGCAAAAAATATGTGTTGAATGAGTTAGTTAGCGATACAATTGTTGTTAGCAGATCTATTCAACTATGCTTTACTGAATGAAACCGGAGGAATGAGATGAGAAGAAGGAAGCTGGCAGCGAAGATTCTGGCTGTGATCATGGCTGTATCGGCCTGCGTTTCAGTGAATGACAGTGCGCTGATCGCTATGGCGGCGGAGAACACTGAGACTGAGGCAGTTTCAGCTGCGGAAGAAAGCACTGATGAGGGCAGCGGAGATGTTGACGCGGATTCGGATGACACAGCGGTAGTTGATGATGGCGGCGAAGGCGGCGATGACGCTATTACCGGTGAAGGCACAGGAGCGGCCGGGACAGAAGATGCTGATACATCGGGTACGTATGATAACGCCGGAGCAACTGTCACGGAAGGAAGCGGAGACACAGAAACTGAAGTGGAAGATCCCGCAGATCCCACTGCTTTTGACGACGGACAGACAGCGGAAGAAGCTGCGGCTGTTGACGAAGAGCAGGCAGATGATGAAGAACTGAACCCTGCTGACGAAGAGTCATCCCAAGAAGCAGCGACTGCAGATGCAGAGAAAGCTGCGGAAGAACAGCTTCCCGGGATGATGGAGATCATTTACAGCGAAGGCATCACGGACGAAAGCGGAAGAAAAATGGCCGGCAGCGGGGCGAGTGATGCCGAAGATATTTTGAACGCTGAAGTGATCGAAGCGGATGTCAATACGCCCTCGGCGGGCTGTGTTTTGGCAGGAGTTGCAGGACAATATTTCGCGGACCAACAAGCGGCGCTTGACAGGATCAATGAGATCCGCAGAGAGGCGTGTCAGGAAGGTGTTCCTAATCCGGATACCGGTCTGCCTCTGACGATGGATGATTATGTGCCGATCAAGTGGTCCGGCGATCTCGAATATATCGCAAGGATCCGCGCGGCGGAGAGTGCATTTACGCGTGGTCATGCGCGCATGAACGGCCAATCCGGGACTGATATTTTTAATCTGACCAGTCCTTCAGGCGTAAGGTCCTGGGGAGAAGTTCTGGCTTGGAACGGGACCGAATCCATGTATAGAGGAATCGATCAGTGGTACGGGGAGAAGGCAGACTGGGTCAATCAGACGTCGGGTGCCGTCACAGGCCATTATACGCAGATGATCGATCCTACCAATCGCTATGTGGGTCTGGGAACATTCTGCTCACACGATGCCCCGGTTTATAACACGACAGCAGGTGAGTTCAGTTACGAGTCCGGGCTCAGTGAATATTATATGAATATGACCGGATATTGTGTGCAGCTGTTGGATGTGGCGATCGATCACTTGAGCAGCGGCGGACAAATCCTTGGTAAGCTGTATGGCGCGAAAGGATCTACCGGCAGGCTGCTTCTGTCAACAGGGGCTAATTTCAGGATCACTTCACCTGTCTATTTCCTTGACGGCGTGGATTGGAGTTCTTCAAACACCGCAGTTGTGACTGTTGCGGGAGACGGCACTACAACTGCAGTTGGCAGCGGCACGTCGACAATTCAGGCGAGTGCGGCAGGCGGCGCGGTTACGGCAACGGCGCAGTTTTCTGTAAAGAGCATCGAGGACTGCAATATCACGCTGGCGCAGACTTCCTACACTTATGACGGCAATGCGAAGGAGCCTGCCGTGACGGTCAGGTATCACGGAACACTGCTGTTTCCCCATAGGGATTATGAAGTTTCTTATGATAACAACATCGATGCCGGCACGGCGACCGTGACGATCACCGGCTCGGAGGAATATGCGGGCACAGTCAGGAAACAGTTCACAATTCTGAAGGCGTCGCAGTCTCCAAGCGCGGAAGATGTGTCTGTCGAGTATGGCGCTTCTGCGCAGATCAAGGTTGCCGGCGCGCAGGGGACACTCACATATGAGAGCCAAAACACAGACATAGCCGCAGTTTCTGACAATGGAACTGTGACGGGCGTCAAGGCGGGTACGACTACGATTGAAGTGAAGGCAGATGGCGGCGCCAACTATGAACCTGCATCTGTAACGGTCAATTGTATCGTAATGCCGGTCAGCCTTTCCGACGCGAGAATTGAGATCAGCCTGTCCGAGACAGAGTTCACCTACAACAGCATCGAGCAGAAACCTGATGTCAAAGTACTGTTTAATGGCGAAGAGCTTGCTGTCGATACGGACTATGAGCTCGTTTGGGGCGAGAGCACGAACGCCGGCGAGAAGTCTGTAAGTATCAAAGGCGTTGGCAATTACTCGGGGAAAGTTACTAAGACTTATGTGATCAGGAAGGCTGCGCAGTCGATCAGCGCGCACGATGTGACCGTTGAATACCGCGCTTTCAAGCAGGCTGTAATTGATGATGCGCATGGAGATGTTCATTTCAGAAGCCGTGATACATCCGTGGCGACAGTTGATGAGATCGGCAATGTGGCGGGCGTCGCTGCAGGCATGACTGTGGTTGATGTGACTGCGGATGGAAATGAGAATTTTGAAGAGGGGGCGACTTCCTTCTATGTTTCAGTTACGCCGATCAGAATTGATGATCCCTCGAGGGTTTCCGTGAATCTGTCGCAGGATACGTTTATTTACAATGGTCAAGAGCAGAAACCGGTTGTTACGGTTGTCTGTGACGGCAAAGAACTCATAGCCGGAACAGATTATGAGCTGCTGTTCGGTGCGAATATACTTGCTGATGGCGACACGAATGCAGATGGTATCACAAAAGCCGGCGACAGCATGGATGCCGGAAATGACACGATTATTAGTGATTACACAAACGCCGGCGAAAAGATGTTTGTTGTAAAGGCTATTGGCAATTACAACGGCAGTGTCTACAAGCGCTACACGATCCTGAAAGCTGCGCAGGAACCGAGTGCGCAGGATGTGAGAGTTGCTATTGACAGCACTGCTGCGATTTCGGTGGAGGGTGCACATACGGCGCTTTCGTTCGAGAGCCGGGATCCCTCTGTGGCGACGGTCGATGCGGATGGAACTGTGACGGGCGTCAATTTCGGTGAGACGACGATCAGTATTTTGGCAGAGGAGAATGAAAATTATAAGGCGGAGCAGACGCAGGTGCATGTCACAGTTTGCAAGCTGGAGCAGGATTTAGTTGGTTCGGCAAGCTCTCT
>CADCIK010000024.1 GCA_902801415.1 uncultured Lachnospiraceae bacterium | reverse complement strand
CCCCCTGCTATTAAAAAAGAACGTAAAACCAATTCCGCAATTACAAGATGCGAGATATTTCGTCACCAGTATATCATAAAAGACAGCAGTGTCGCACTGCTGTCTCTTGTGTCCTGTCAGTAATAACTTTCGTTTTACTCCATGAAAAGCGGCGTCGAGAAATACCGTTCCGCCGTGTCGGGCAAAACAGTGACGACCGTCTTTCCTTTGCCCAGTTTTTTGGCCAGCTTCAGGGCCGCCGCCACATTGGTGCCTGCGGAGATTCCGACCATGAGGCCTTCCTCTCTGGCAAGACGCCTGGATGTGTCCAGCGCCTCTTCGTCGGTCACGACATAAATGTCGTTGTAGATATTCTGATTGAGGATGTCCGGAATGATGCCGTCTCCGATCCCCATCTGCAGATGCGTGCCGACTGTTCCGCCGGCCAGGATCGCCGCGTTTTCAGGCTCCACTGCCCAGATCTCGATGTCGGGATACTGCGCCTTTAAGACCTCGCCGATCCCGGTGATCGTTCCGCCCGTGCCGATCCCTGCGCAGAATCCGTCGATAGGTCCGGCGACCTGCGCCATGATCTCCAATGCGGTGTATTTCTTGTGGGTCAGCGTGTTGTTGGGATTCTCAAACTGCTGCGGCACGAAGACCTTGGGATTTTCATCCCGCATCCGCAGCGCTGTCTGCAGGCACTCGTCGATGCAGGCGCCGATATCGCCCGCGTCGTGGATCAGGATCACTTCCGCGCCATAGTGGCGGACCAGTTTCCTGCGCTCCTCACTGACAGAATCGGGCATGATGATAATGGTCTTGTAGCCTTTCACAGCGCCTACGAGCGCAAGGCCGATTCCCTGGTTGCCGCTGGTCGGTTCTACGATGATCGTATCCGGATGGATCAATCCCTGCTTTTCCGCCTGCTCGATCATGTTGAGCGCTGTCCTGGTCTTGATGGATCCGCCTACATTGAGGCCTTCCATTTTCACAAGGATCTCCGCGCTTCCTTCTTCCGGCATTCTGCTCAGCCTGATCATGGGAGTGTTTCCGATTGCTTCAAGTATATTGTTATAAACCATGGTCTGTGTTCCCCTTTCCAATCGTCTATTGTATAAGAAATCAGCGGTTTTGCGAACCCCCGATCGTAATATCGTCGAGAGTTATCCCTCTGTTCAGGACATCCAGATCGATATAATGCTCTCCGCCCAGATAACCTTCCAGTTCGCCGGTATCGCTGTACTGCCACAGGACCCAGCTGTCGCCGGTCTCAAAAGTAACCGGATAATAGATGCTCCTGACCCAGCGGGGATACTCGTCAAAATGTCCCAGAAGGTACTTTTCACAGATCTCTCTCGGCGCGTAGATCATCGGCTTTACGTGATATTCCTCCTCCAGGGCGTCCAGAAAATCACCGAGCTCCCGGATCAGTTCCTCCCTTTCCGGGGGATCATTTCTCTTGTCCGCGTAAAACTCCACATCCACTGCCGGGATCAGATTCCGGATTCCCAGTTGTCCCACCGTGTCGATGTAGTTCTGCGCCTGCATACTGCCCGGACTGTCAAAAGAGAAAAAGTGATAGGCGCCTGCCGGGATCCCATGTTCCGCCGCGGCGGCCCAGTTGTCGGCAAAACGGCTGTCTGTAAATCCGCTTCCCTCTGTCGCTTTCATATAAATAAACTGTACGTTCTGCTCCGCAAGCTTCTCCATGTCGACATCCGCCTGATACTCGGAAATATCCACGCCGACGATGTCACTGTCTTTGACGACCCACCGGTTGACCTGCAGTTTTCTGGTCTTTACGGCCAGAAACAGAATTGTCAGCATGCCTGCCGCAGCTGCGATCACGACAAGCACTTGTAACATTCTTTTTACCATTCTGTCCTCAATTGTCTATTTCTCACTGATCCACAGGTCGCGCAGTGCGTCTTCGTTGACTGTCATCATATCCTGCAGATTAATGTGCTGTTTCATCTGGTCTCTCTTAGGCACGGAATAGTGTTCCAGGATCGGGATCAGGATCAGGGCCGCGACGCCTGTCGTGAACCCGCCGTTGTAAAGCATCAGTCCGCCATGCAGGGCGGAAGTCGCCGTGCAGAGGGCAGCGCATAGCGCTCCGGCTGCCAGTCCCGCGCGAATGCCGTACTGACCGACCAGCGGACAGAGCCCTGTCGCGAACGCGACGCTGTTGATGTACGCCTGCGTAGAAATGGTCCACGAGGCATTTCCGCCGATCAAATGGTTGAACGCTGTCGAGATCAGTGAGAGCAGCGGAAATCCGAGAAAGATCGGCCACACATTACTCACGTGCTGTCCCATCGCCGTAAACGTGAGGGCCGCAAAAACGACGCCGAATGTCGGACCGGTAAATCCCGCTCCGTCCGTGAGCGATACGGCCAGGTTGATATACGCAAGGAACAAAAGACCGTAGAGTCCGGCGTTCATCAGGCAGAGGGGCATTCCGTATTTGCTGGCGAAATTGCTCTGGTATCCAGTGTCACGAAAGAGTACCGAAAGACCCTTGAAGCTTTTCCCGTTGAGAAACCACCCTGCTATTATACATGCTGTGAACAAAAGAACGAAGTAAATATTTCCAAATCCGCGGAAGGATCTCCCAAATTGGTCGTAAACAGGATTAGGAACGATCAGTCTCTTAGGCGCCGCGACACCCATTGTCTTGTACAGGAAGTTGAAGAGCAGAAATCCCAGGATACCGTAAGCCAGACCGCCGTTATATAGATTGTAGCCTTTATGCCAGGCTTTGGCGCCGGGCAGGATCGCAGGCGCTATGAACGCGACGATCATCAGAAATCCCAGTGTAAGGATGACTCCTTTGACAGTCAGAGACGCCTCGCCGGCGACAAAGCTCTCTCCCTGCGTGTAGCGGAACAAAAGCTCGCTGATGAAAGGGCTGAAGCAGGTCGCGAACATGCAGACATGAAGGTTCTGATTGATATCAAGCTTCTTAAGCCGCAGATAGAGAAACGGCGCGAAGAAACAGGGCAGCATGTTCAGCAGGTTTAATCCGTAAAAACAGTGCGCGATGACCAGGAAATATCCCGCCAGCGTATTGACATGGGAATATCCGGGCAGGAAATACATGAAGCAGGCCATCGTCAGGCCGCAGAGACCCGCGTTCAAAAACGCCGCCGGCATACTGCCGACCATGAAATAATCCGTCACCAGCGGTCCCGGTGATGTCAAAATCCTGAACAGATCCCTTGGGAGTGTGCTGAACGTCCCTGTATAGACCGCACCTGCCGCGCTTCCCAAAAGCAGCGCGATGGAAAAACCGAATGTCATGCCGTCAATGATCCGGCTGTTTCTTTCCTCTGATACCTTCATTGCAACGCTCCCCCGAATATCTGTCCCTGCAGAATGGATTTGAAAACGGTATTAATTAAAAGCATACAATTTATCTTACCACATCCGTCCGTATCACGAGAGACCCAATCGCCGTGATCCCCTGTCAAATCCCTGCGTAGAGCTGAAAGCTTTGTTTCAAAATATTATTAGTCATAATGACTATTTATGTGTTGACGCCGGCGGCTTTTTGTGCTACTTTGATTATAGTCAATATGACTATAACATAGTCAGCATTAAGAAAGGAGATTTACCATGGGTGGAGGATACTGGAGAAAAGAGGATTTTGAAAGATATTCTGCCGGTATGGGCAGAAAAGTCGGCGCCGACGGACACGTCGATACTTCCGGCATGCGCGGCGCGCAGGACATGTACAGGGCATCCGGGCTCGACCCGAAGATGGACCCCTATAAAGTGATGCGGGAGTGCTGTGACAGCGATGAGCATCCGGATACCCTGCCGGTGATCCTGGCGTTGGATGTCACAGGTTCCATGGGAGGCGCGCTTTTGAAGACCGCAGCTTCCCTCAACGTGATCATGCAGAAGATCCTGGGCGAATATGAGGATGTGGAGTTTATGGTCATGGGAATCGGCGACCTTTCCTATGACAGGGCGCCGATCCAGATCTCCCAGTTCGAATCGGACATCCGGATCGCCGAGCATCTGGACAGGCTCTGGTTTGAGCGCGGCGGAGGCGGAAACGGCTTTGAGTCCTACACGGCCGCCTGGTATATGGGGCTTTACCACACCCGGCTCGACTGCTGGGAAAAGGGGCGCAAGGGAATCCTGATCACGATCGGCGATGAACCGCTCAATCCCTATCTGCCCGCAGACCGCCTCGCGCAGATCACCGGAGACCAGGTTGTGAGAGACGTCAACACATACGCGCTGTACAGGGCGGTACTGGAGAAATATGAGATCTTCCATATTGCCATAGACGACAAAGGAGACTGCTACCGATATTATGCAAAGGACATTCAGCGCAGCTTCGGAAAGCTTCTCCGCGACAGATTTATCGTATCCACATTGAATTCGCTGCCGGCCACGATCCTGGGGTGCCTGGACACGGTCCGGGAGGCCGACGCGGGAACCGCTGCAAAACCCCGCATGAGCCTCGGGAAGTTTCTGCTCACATCCAACTGGTGACGCTTCCCGCAGCGCACCCAGCACAAGGAGGGATCTATGCAGAATATCAAAGTGATCATCGGCGCCTCTTATGGCGATGAAGGGAAAGGCCTGGCTGCGGATTTCTTTGGCGCGGAGGCGGGAAAGAAGCACGGAACGATCAATGTTTTGACCAACGGGGGGCCCCAGCGGGGGCACACCGTCGAGTTGGAGGACGGCACAAGGCATGTGTTCAAACATTTGGGGGCCGCGGCGTTTCGAGGCGCTGCGACCTATATGGCGGAACAGTTCCTGGTCAATCCGATGGAGTTTTGCCGGGAATATAACGAGCTCAGCGGGATGGGCCATGTGCCGGAGACTTATATGGATCCCCGCTGCCGTTTTACGACGCCATGGGACATGCTGGTCAACCAGACCCTGCAGGAGAAGCGGGGGCTCCATAACTCCTGCGGCTTCGGGATCTGGGAGACAGTCCTTCGGTATGACCGGGGCTATGGGATCCCGGTCGGCCGGTTTCTGAACATGAGCCGGGAGGACCGGCTCAGCTTCCTTATCAGGCTTCGGGACAGCTACTTTGTGAAGAGGGTCCGCGAGCTCGGTCTGGCTGAAACAGAAGGAGAAAATGTGCGCCGGTTCCTGGGTTCCGGCAGTCTTCCCGGCAGTCTCGAGGACCTTTTCTTCTCGGCGTCACTGCTTCGCCGGTTCGAGGAGGACTGCGAGACGATGCGCTTTCTCTGTCCCATGCGGGATGAAGACTATCTGCGGCACTTTGAGACAGTTCTGTTTGAGAACGCGCAGGGGCTGCTCCTGGATGGAAACGCGCCGGAGGAACAGGACTTTACTACTCCCTCCACAACCGGGGCGGGCAGAGTTTTTCAGACGATCGAGCGCGTCTTTCAGGGTGCGGATGCAGAGATCGTCTATGTAAACCGCTCCTATCTGACCAGACATGGCGACGGAACTATGGAAAATGAACTCGACGCGGCACAGCGCAGATTGCTTCTGCCCGGCGTAAGGCCTGACGCGACCAATGGTGAAAACCGTTTTCAGGGAATTCTGCGATATGGTATGATGGACGTGAATTCTCTTGCGGACAGGATCAGCGCGGATTACGCGCTCTGCTGTGGCGCAGTGAGAAACCGTTACCGCTCCTCCGTGATGATCACGCACATGAATGAGTTTGCGGGGATCGATACCGGCCTGCTTGCAGAGCGCTTCGGCACTTTGTATCTGTCGGACGGAAAGACACGCAGCGCCGTCTATAAGGCGGCCGGTACGGTCTGACAACATCACATAATAAAGCTGCCGCGGCAATCTCCGAAAGGATATCCGCGGCAGTCTCTGAAAGGATATGCAGCCATCATGCAGTCTGAACAGCAATATTTGTCACAATACGACCCGTCGCAGTTCGAGCACCCTTCCGTGACGGTAGACATCCTGATCTTTACTGTGAAAGATCGGAAGCTTCACCTGCTCCTCATAAGGCGCAATGAGCACCCGTTCATGGGCAAATGGGCCATTCCCGGGGGCTTTCTCAGAATGGACGAGTCCGCCGATGAGGCGGCCGCGCGCCGGATCAGGGAGGAGACCGGCGTGGAGAACATTCACCTTGAGCAGCTCTACACCTTTTCCTCCGTGGACAGGGACCCCCGCACCAGAGTCCTCTCCATCGCATATCTGGCCACCGTCCCTTACGGCCGGCTCCGCTTTCAGGCCGGTGAAGGCGCCGACGAAGCTGGGCTCTTTGCTGTGGACGGCGTCAGCGGTGAGAGCGTGACCGCCCGCCCGGAAAAAGAACTCTCCGCCGCGGCAGGCGGCCTGCGCCTTACCGGAGCGGAGAATGAAGTGATCACCGGCGATGATCTGGCTTTTGACCACGAGAAGATCATACGGACAGCCGTGCAGCGGATGCGCGGAAAGCTTGGCTACACGGACCTGGCATTCGGATTTTTGGAGGATCCCTCCGCCTTTACGCTGACAGAGCTGCGGATCGTTCATGAGGCAATACTGGGCAGGCAGCTTGATATCGGCAATTTCCGCCGCACCATCAAGCGGGAATACGAGGCGGCCGGACGGATCCGCGAGCGCGGCCTGGAAAAAGGCGGCGTCGGGCGGCCCGCTATGCTCTACAGCTTTGACAACGCCTCTATGCGGGATCTGACAGCGCCTTTTTAATATTCCTGTCTGTCGGCTCCACATCATAGGGCCATTCGATGAGGCGCACCTGATTCTCTTCACAGAGCTGTCTTTTGACCAGGTCCAGCTCCAGCCTCTGCAGCAGCGCCTCTTCACCGCCAAAGAATTCGACGGGACGATAATGCTGGATCCCCTGGTACTCAATGGCTGTCTTCAGGGAGGGTATGTACAGATCCAGGCTCTGTCTGCCGAGCCAGTCGGGCCGGTACTGATACAGCGTATCCGGGTGCTTTTTGCGGATCGCGTGAAAGAGATCCAGCTCATGCTTCCACTTGGGCTTAATGACCCCCTGCGCCGTCAGTTCCGTCCGGATCCTGGTCCTCTCGAGGCGCCAATTGGTGCGCAGGCCGTCCTTCTCTTCATAAAGCGCCAGATCTGTATACCACCACTGGAAACAAGGCATGATGACCTGTGTCAGGCAGCGGAAAAAGGAGAGCTCGGAGTCAAAATACCCGCACTCCAGAATGTGCTCGATATTTCTCCGCACATAGACAGTCTTGGATGGATTGTGGTAGTAGGGAAGGTTTCCCTGAAATTTGGCCAGCCTGTCCGGCAGATACGGGGAGCGCAGTACGACCCCGTCCGACCACAGATGGGTGTGGTACCAGGCGAGCGAATAATCGTACAGCGAATATCCGCCGTACAGATCCTGGGAGGAATTCATATAGAGAAGATGATACATAAGAAGCACATCATCCATGTTCTGCTTGTCAAAGACCGCCAGATAGTGGACTTTTTCTTCGTCCGGAAACAGGTTTCGGACGGGATGAAACTCCTCTGCCCTCTTACAGACTTCCATAATGACAAAAAACTGTGAGACAAAACTCTCCGGAAACAGAAAGCAGGCCTTGCGGTCGGTATCGATCCCCGCGAACTGCGCCATGAAGGCCTCCACATATGGATTGTCCGGCACAGGCCCCGCCGCTTCGATCAGCTTTCTGGTCTCATAGCGGTAGGGAAGATCCGACCAGGACAGCTGTACCAGAAACCTGTCATACTGTCTTTCCTCGTATTCCTCCCGCAGCTCGTCGAAGTCTTTCCGGTAGGACTCATGCTCTCCCAAAAGCGCGTCGAGTGTAGAAAATGTGGTCCTCTCATGGAACTGCGGATAGCGCTCCCAAAGCATATCCAGTCGCTTAAATGAAAATGAGAACGGTTTTCTCTCGTGGATCGGCGGATACATCATTGTTTCTAATCTTTTTTCTTATCTTTGTTCTTATCGTTGTTTCCTGCGATTGTTTCCCTACGCTTCGTTGACGATCTTCCCGGTCATGTATTCCGGCACGAGGGCAAACATAAGTGTTCTGGGACCGGCATGTTTGATCTCCCGCTCAATATAGGCTTCATCGTCCGTAAACTTATAGCTGAGCTTTCGCGCGATCTCATAGATCTTGTCCCGGTCTTCGATGATCTCAATGCGGCCGAATACGATGACGCTCTTAATATTCAGGGCCCACTCCCCTTCTCTTCGGAATCCGCTGTCATATACGCAGAAAGACGCCTTATCATGGCGCTTCATGGCATCGATCTTGTGCCCCTTCATCCCGCTGTGGAAGTACAGCCTGCCGTCCTCCTCGCAATAATACTGGTTGATCGGCATACCGTATGGATAATCGTCGTCACCCAGAACCGATAAGACGCCGCGCGGCTCCTCTTTCAATACAGTTACGCACTCTTCCTGTGAAAGCTGCTGTTTAAAACGCATCATTTCTCTGAACATATTCTTTCTCCTTCTGCCTGATCCTGCTGTAATCTGCATGTTCCTTATTATACAATACAAGGTCCCGGATTTTCAGCCGACTTGTTTATTATTACAACTCATATTCGTCACTCTATCTGATACTATTCGGTAACTTTTCATAAAATCCATGTCAATTTATAGCAAAAAACTATCAATTGTGTGAGAATAATGAATTTGTCCGCAACTAACAATACCCTTATAATTATATTGAAAAAATGTAGCTTACAGAATTGTCTGTAACAGAATCATTCATTGGAGGTGTATAAATGCGCAATAATTTCAAAAATCTTTTCAGCCCGATCACTATCCGCGGAATGACCCTGCCGAACCGCGTTGTAATGATGCCGATGGGAAGCGATCTTGCCGGACATACCGGAGAACTGACCGACGAGCACATCAAATACTATGAGAAACGTGCACGCGGCGGCACCGGTCTGATCCTTGTCGAGAACGTCTGTGTTAAGTATCCCGAAGGATCCAACGGCACAACGCAGCTCCGTATGGATAAGGACTGCTACATTCCCCGCCTTCTGAATCTGACAGAAGCCGTTCATAAATATGGAAGCAAGATTGGCGTCCAGATCAACCACGCCGGCGCTTCTGCTATGAGTTCCAGAATCGGCATGCAGCCGGTCTCCTCCTCCACACTTCCTTCCAAGCCGGGCGGAGAGATCCCTCGTCCCCTTTCCAAAGACGAGCTGATCAGCATTGCTAAGGATTACGGCGCAGCAGCTAAGAGAGCACAGATCGCAGGATTCGATATGGTCGAGATCCACGCAGGTCACTCCTACCTGATCAGCCAGTTCCTTTCTCCTTCCATGAATGACCGCACGGATGAGTTCGGCGGCTCCGCTGAGAACCGTTCCCGTTTCTGCCGCATGGTCATCGATGAGGTCCGTAAGGCGGTTGGTCCCAGAATGCCTATTTCCCTGCGTCTGTCCGTCGACGAGTTCGTCGATCCCGGAAACCATGTAGAGGATACACTGGAATATCTGGAATTCCTCAATGACGATGTCGATATGTTCGATACCTCTTCCGCTCTGAATCCCACGATCCAGTATCAGATCGATGCGAACTGGCTTGCAGACGGCTGGAGAGCATATATGGCGAAGGCTGTACAGGATAAGTTCCACAAGCCCTGCATCGCTATCGGCAATATCCGCGATCCCCAGATCGCTGAGGATATCGTTGCTAACGGCACTGCTGATCTCATCGGCATGGGCCGCGGCCTGATCGCAGATCCCGACTGGTGCAACAAGGCTAAATACGGCGATGTCAACACCATCCGTAAGTGCATCTCCTGCAACATCGGCTGTGTCGGAAACCGTATCGGCGGCAACCGTCCCCTTCGCTGCACAGTCAATCCTGACATCATCAACGGCGAAGAATACAAGAAGAACCCTGTCAACAAGCCCTGCAAAGTGGTCGTTGTCGGTGGTGGTACTGCCGGTCTCGAGGCAGCATGCACAGCAGCAGAAGTCGGCTGTGATGTAACACTTATTGAGAAGAAAGATTATCTCGGCGGTCTGTCCGCAGAGATCTCCAAGATCCCGGACAAGAAGAGACTGTATGACCTTCCCAAGTATCTGATCTATCGCGCAGAGCATCTTGACAACCTCAAGATCATGACCGGCACTGATGCTACAGCTGAGCTGGTTGCTTCCCTGCAGCCCGATCTGATCGTCAACAGCACAGGTTCCGTAGCGCTTCTGCCTCCGATCAAAGGCCTGCATGACTGCCTGAACAACGCGGATGCGGATGTCTACACTGTCTTTGATCTGATCGAAAAGATCGAGAAGAACGAGTGTCCTGAGAGCTTCGAAGGCAAGAAAGTCATCGTCATCGGCGGCGGCGCTGTCGGTCTCGACGTTGTCGAATTCTTCGCACCTAAGGGCGCTGACGTCTCCATCATCGAGATGATGCCCTTCATCGGCAATGGACTTGATGCATCCTCCAAGGCAAGCACAAACGCATGCATGGAGAAGCACGGTGTCCATCAGCTGACAAGAACCGCTCTTCAGGAAGTACGTCCTCACTCCTTCGTCGTCAAGACTCCTGAGGGCGAGATTGTAGAGCTGCCTTTCGACCTCGGCTTCATCTGCCTGGGCATGCGCGCAAACGCTCCTGTACTTGCTGACCTGACTGCTCTCGCTGACAGCCTTCCTGCAACCGAGCTCATCAATATCGGTGACTCCGTCCTCGCAAGAAGGATCATCGACGGCACATGGGCAGGACGTCATCAGGTTCTCGGCACACTTGAGAGAATGGGCTTCATCGACTAAGGGTAATCATCTATGCCGATCGGAGTCATTGTCAATGTTCTTTCTGTTGCCGCAGGCGGACTCATTGGCTCCCTGACCGGAAATCTTCTGACAGAAGATTTCAAGGAAAAGACCAACATGATCTTCGGATGCTGCTCCATGGCTATGGGAATCAGTTCCATCGTTCTCATGGAGAATATGCCGGCAGTTGTCTTTTCCGTGATCATTGGAACCATGCTCGGATTATGTATCCATCTTGGTGACCGGATCACTGATGCCGGCAGAATGATGCAAAAAGCAGTGAACAGAATTCTTCCTGCAGGATCCTCCAGGATCCCGCAGGAAGAATTTAATGCGACACTGGTAACGATCATCGTCCTCTTCTGCGCCAGCGGAACCGGCATCTACGGGTCGCTGGTGGCAGGTATGAGCGGAGATCACAGCATCCTCTTCGCCAAATCGATCCTGGATCTGTTCACCGCAATGATCTTTGCCTGTACTCTCGGCGCTGTCGTGATGCTCGTCGCCATTCCGCAATTCATCATTTTTATGCTTCTTTTTGCGCTTGGCGGTATGGTCATCCCGCACACAACGCCTGCTATGATCGCCGATTTTAAAGCTTGCGGCGGATTCCTGATGCTGGCCACAGGCTTTCGTATGATCAAAGTCAAGATATTTCCGACTGCAGATATGCTGCCGTCTATGCTGCTGGTAATGCCGATCAGCCTTTTCTGGGCGAGTGTCGTTATGCCTTTTGTAGCTGCTTTGGCGGGATAATCCCTCTGCAGGTTTTAAGTAAACAAAAAGCACCGCAGGTCCTGAGGACCTGCGGTGCTTTTAATTTGCCTGGAATTTCAGATGATTATCGACTCTATTTCCACTTTGATCCAATCGGATTAAAGGGGACTCTCACCGAAAACTTTCTTGTGCTGTGTGATCAGGTACAGTGTGCTCAGAGTTGCAAGAATTGCAAGGATGAGCATCAGACCCATCAGCGTGTATACAGCAGCGCCTTCGCCGGAGATCACGGTCAGTCTGGAAGCGACGACGGGGATCAGGTAGGAAGCTGCGCCCATGAAAGTATAGTAAATACCGGTATTTCTGCCCTTAGGGCCGGGATTGAACATCTGAACTACGCCAAGACCAGTCTGAAGCGCGCCGCCTGCGGAGAAGAAACCAATGCAGAGGATCGCAATATATACGATCGTGACATTGTGGATCAGAAGAACAACAGCCAGTGCCGCTACTGTCATAACAGAGTCAACAAGGATAACCTTCAGCGGATTCCATTTAAGCTTCGCCATCATGAATGCCCAGAAGATAACTGCGCACAGAGAGCCGAGTGTGTAAATGGTAGTCATGCCTGCTGCCTGGACTTCTGTCAGTCCGGAATAAGCAAGACCAAATGCCTTTGTATACTGCTGTGCACCATACATGATCGCCATGCAAAGGAAAGCATAGAAGTAAGCAAGGAACTTGGTAAATACGTTGGGCTGAACCAGCATGCGGTCCTTAGCAGCCTGGATCTCAGCGGCAATTGCATCTCCGCTGCCGTCTTTCGAATTCTTGGCCGCTTTCTTCTCATCATCATATACATACGGAGCTGCAGTGGCCAGTGCAAGAACTACGAAGGACATTGCAAGCGGAATATAGATGTTGAGTTTCCAGTTGCCTGCAGCTGCGTTGCGAACAGCGAGCAGGGGATAGATCATACCGGACAGGGATACGAAGAACTTGATACCGATCAGAGCTGCGCCGGGTGCTGCAGGATACGCTTCCTGTACAGCGGGATAACCGGAAGCATCCCAGAAACCGGAAGTAGCGACACCTGCAAGGAAGCCTGCAAATGCTGCCAGTGTAGCGTTTCTGGTAAAGAGCATTGTCAGGAAGCAGATTACATAGAGGATCGCTCCACCGATCATCAGCTTTTTACGGCCGACGCGGTCAGAGATCTCTCCGCCGATCCAAACGCTGCAGAATTTACCGAAACCGGTCCATGCGATCGCGGTACTTACAGCTGCAACGCCGAGTTTGTAGGCCTCGGACTGCGGATCGGACATATCAAAGCCCCACTGCAGTGCGAAGTTAACCTGGTTCTGTGAAAAGATCAGTGCCTGGATACCATGAGTGAGGTATGCCATATAGACAGCGATCATTGACAGAGCATATTTTTTAGCTTTCATATACATTTCTCCCTTAAAAAATGAGATAACATAAACTTCAATCCGGTTGTTTCTATTCCCGGGCATAACACCAGGCTGTTATGCCCGGGAACTGAATTTCCGGATCAATAACAAATGAAATAATTATTTGGCCTGTTCCGCCTGATATGCCTGATACTCTGCAACAGGCATTTCTTTTCCGGTGAAAAGACCATAGTTGACAGCGCCCTGATACAGGAGCATGCCCTTGCCGCCGATCGCTTTCGCGCAGCCGGCTGCCTCTGCATCGAGGATCATCTGTGTTTTCTCAGGATTATAAACGGTATCAGCCACAACAAGATCCTTGCGAAGAAGTGCAGTGTCCACAAGGGAAATGCCGTCCTGAGGCTTCATGCCGACAGAAGTCGCATTAACCAGAATATCGCAAGCCTTGATCGCTTCAGCAAGGAGCTCTTTTTCTTCGAGATGTGTGACTGTAACCTTGACGTCCGGTGTTTCCTTCGCAAGCTTCTCCTTTGTGGACTCAGCTCTTGCATAGAACTCATCATCACGGTTGAAGATCGCCACTTCTGCTGCGCCGTCCAGAGCAGCCTGAACCTGGATTGCAGTTGCGGCACCGCCTGCTCCAAGAACAACAAGCTTTTTGCCTTTAACTTCCACTCCGTTCACAGCGAGGTTCTTGATGAAACCAACGCCGTCTGTGATATCGCCATAAAGCTTTCCATCACGGTTAACGAAGACATTGCAGGCACCAATGATACGGGAAGCCGGGGAAATTTCGTCGCAAAGCTTTGCTGCGATGTTCTTGACCGGCATTGTGAAGTTGCCGCCGCGGAGATTCCAAAGTCTGACTGTGTTCAGTGTCTGCTCCATGCCGTCGATGTTGACATCAAATGCCATATAGGCAAGATTCAGACCGTCTCTCTGGAAGCACCAATTGTACATTGCAGGCGATCCGGAATGACCGACAGGTGTTCCGAACAGCGCCAAAAGACCGGTGTGACCATCAATTCTTTTTTCCATTGCTTTCCTCCATTTACGGATCCCCGGATGATAACTCCGGGGATCCGCATATTATTAGTTTACGTACGACTGACTATGCTGATCAGATCTTCAGAGCCACGTCATAGGCTTCCTTGGTTGCGTCCAGAGCTCTTCTTGCCTGTACGGCATCACCGACGATGTATGTCTCAGGGATGATCTCCTTGATCGCATCGCGGAAGTCATAGACCACATTGCGGTTTGCGTCGCGGTGGCTGTAACGGGATACAAAGCCCATGGAAAGGACAACTGTATCAAAGCCTCTTGCCTCGTACAGAGTCTCATCGGATCTGTCAGCAGCGTTCTTGTAGCTGACGCCGTCGGAGAAGATCTCAGAGACAGCTGCGTCGGTCAGTTCTTTGACACCATACTCATTCAGTGCACGCATCAGGAAGACGCGGTGCTCATGGATGACATCGGGACCGATCTCATGGCGCATCTCGACGATGCTGACATCGTGGCCCTGCTCAGCAAGGAATTCAGCGGTCTCTGCACCGACCATGCCGCCGCCGACAACCAGTACCTTATGTCCGATCGGGCGCTTGCCATCGAGGCAATCTACACCGCTGACGATATCAGGATTGTGGATGCCCTTGATGAAAGGAAGGATCAGAGTCTCAGAACCGGTTGCAAGAATGACTGCATCGGGCTTGTCAGCCTTGAGCATATCAAGAGTGACCTCTGTGTTCATCTTGATCTCAACACCAGCCTTCTCGCATCTTGTGATGTAGCTGCGGATCATGTTGGTGATATCGCCCTTTCCGGGAGGGAATGCCGCAAGACGCATATTTCCGCCGAGCTTGTCAGTCTTCTCAAACAGTGTAACCTTGTGGCCGCGCTCCTGCGCGACAGCTGCTGCGCACATACCTGCGACACCGCCGCCGATCACATAGATATTCTTGGAAACTTCCGCTTTGGGCATTCCATCGATCTCACGGCCAAGCACCGGGTTGGTCAGGCAGCAGATCGGCTTGCCCTGGTACATGTTAGCTACGCAGCCCTGCAGACATGCGATGCAGGGAGTCATATCCTCAAGACGGCCCTCAAATGCCTTCTTGGGCATAGCGGGATCTGCCAGGGACTGACGTCCGAAAGCGACCAGATCCGCGATACCAAGTTTTACAACCTGTTCCGCGAACTGAGGCTCTGTGTAACGTCCTACTGTGATAACAGGGATGGAGACGCACTTCTTAATATTTGCGACCAGCTCCGCGGAGAATCCGCCATGGATGCCGGTAGGTGCCCACATATACTCGTCCTTGATATGTACAGCACGGGATACATGCAGCGCGTCAAGGCCGCACTCTTCAAGATATGCTGCAACAGCGCACATATCGTGATTGTCAAGACCGCCAAACATATCCTCAGTGCTGTTGATACGAGCGAGGATCGCGATCTTTCCTTCTGTAGCCTTCTTAACTTCCTCGATGATCAGGCGGGAGAAACGCATTCTGTTCTCAAAGCTGCCGCCGAACTCATCGATTCTCTTGTTGGTTCTGGGAGACATGAAGGAGTTGACCAGATAGCCGTGTGCCATATGGATCTCAACTGCGTCTGCGCCTGCTTTCATAGCGCGCTTAGCTGCCTCGCCATACCCTTTGATCAGTTCATAAACTTTCTCGGTAGATACTTCTACAGGAATATCTCTGCCGTCAGCTGCTGCAATGGGGGAAGCCGCCTCAATCGGTGCTCCCGCATTTTTCGCATTGCCTTCAGGTCCCGCGTTCTGAAGCTGGATGGATACCTTCGCTCCCTCAGCGTGGCATGCATCGATTACCTTTTTGAAGCTCGGAATCGAGGCGTCATCATACAGGCAGGGTTTTCTGGGGCCGCCCTTTGCGCCTTTGTGCACAACAGTTGCCTCAAAGGTGATCAGGCCGAAGCCGCCCTTTGCTCTTGCTCCATAATATGCACAGGACTGATCGCTCATTGTTCCGTCCGTGTTTGCGAAGTTGTTGCCCATAGGCGGTACTACGAAACGGTTCTTTACAGTCATGGGCCCGATCTGAATCGGGGAGAACATATTTGTATACTTCATTCTCTTACCTCTTTAAATGCTAATACTTTATTGATGCTCTATTATTTTTAGGATCCCCTGATTTACTCTTCCAGAGCCTCAGGCCAAGCTTCCTTGAGGACTGCATAAGCGCCGTCGAACGTCTCTTTCGCTGCCTGCTCGATTCCCTTTGCAAGGATCGCGTCGCTGATAACCTCAACACCCAGTGCGTTGGGCTTGATGCCTTTTTCTTTGATCATCTTTACGAAAGGAACTGTGCTGCCGATGCCGGTTCCGGGAGCAAGACGATCGTGCATGGACTCGTCGCGCAGAATGCTCTTTGCGTAAGGGCGATCCCATACGTCGTTGATCTGAATAGAAACGATCTTGTCTGCAGGAATGTCTGCCAGAAGTTCAAGGTCGCAAGGCTGATTTGCGCGCATCCAGTGCCAGGTATCCAGGATCAGCTTAGCGTTCTCGCAATCTGCTGCCTTAACGACTGCCCAGCCCTTTTTGATATCCGGAATGCCGGAATAAGGCATAGGCTCGACGCCGATGATCCACTTGCCTGCTCTCTGGCAAAGCTCGCGAAGCTTCTGTGCGGTATGCTCAACGGAATAGTTCTCCATCAGGCCGCAGTTGATCTGCTTTACGCCGAACAGCTCGCACATGTGGAAGCACAACTGCTCTTTGTACTTCTGCTCATAAGAACGATTGTTCTCTGCCCACTGAACAATGTACTCAACTTCTGTACATTTCATGCCGTGCTTGTCAAGGATCGCGAGGATGTCCTCATCATGAAGGCCCTCTGCCAGCGCGTCTACATATGTCTCAGCGCGAAGGCCGATTCCGTCATAACCGGCTTTCTTAGCAGCGATTACTCTGTCCTCAAACTTGCACTGATCTCCCAGTGTCCAGGAACTGACTGTGATAGGGTACTTTCTCATTTTGTGTCTCCTTTCTGTGTTACATGATAGAAAAAAACATGGAAAACCACTAATTTCTGTTGCTTTATCTAAAGTTTACCATTGAGTTAAAAAAATAACTAATTGGTATTCTTTACATGATTTATAGAAAAGCAGCATGAATCCCCGCGAATCTATTTACTATTCTAAATAAGCGCTTTGAACCAACAGGGAAAACAGCTTTCTATATGCCTACTGTATATTAATACTTAATGCCCAGCTTTTCTTTCATGTACTCGCTGTCAACCTTCTCTCCCATGATCAGCTCGATCGCGGCAATACCCTGGAAGAGCATCATGCCGGATCCATTCATGGTCTTGCATCCGACTTCTTTGGCCATTTTCAGCATTGCTGTCTCTGCCGGCGCATAGACAACATCCGTCACGATCAGGTCCGGACGGAAGAAGGATTTATCCGGAATATAGGTATAACCCTCGAGCGGCTTCATACCGCAGCCGGTCGCGTTTGTAAAGAGGACTGAATCTGCGATCTCAGCCTTAAGGGCATCGAGATCTTCCAGATGGAAGAGTTTCGCCTTGCAGTTGGTCTTTGTGTTGATCTTCTCAACGGTCTCTTCCGCATTCTTATAAAACTTGTCATCGCGCGCGAAGATCGACATTTCTGCAACACCGTCCAGAGCTGCCTGAATCTGTATTGCTGTAGCAGCGCCGCCAGATCCCGCAATCGTGATCTTTTTGCCGATCACATCGATGTTATTGTCTTTCAGCGAAGCCATGTAGCCGATTCCATCCGTCACATATCCTTTGAGATAACCGTCACGATTGGTGAAAGTGTTGCAGGCGCCGACCAGCTGTGCGGCAGGATCCACTTCGTCCAGATACTTGTGAACGATGGTCTTGTTAGGCATGGAAATATTGCCTCCCAGGATCTTCATCGCGCGTACGCCGTTCATCGCAGCTTCCAGATGTTCAGCATCTACCTCAAAAGCAAGGTTTACAACGTCTCTTCCGAGCTTCTCATACGCCGCGTTGTGCATTGCCGGAGAATTAGAGTGCCTGATGGGATATGCCAGCAGACAGGTCAATTCTGTGTGGCCGGTAATCTGGTGTCTTTCCATAACGATCTCCTTTCTTGTCTAAAAAATAGTCTTATCATAATATTCCTGACAGAACATCCTGATCAAAAAAAGTACTCAGATTTGTACTGGTAATCCAGCACATACTCCTTAAAAGATGTGACGAGAGGTGCGACATAGGCACCTTTCAGGGAGGCCATATACAAGTCCCGTTCCGGAAGGGGATCCTCGATCCTAAGGATTTTGACAGGACACGTTTTCAGATACGGGATGAGCGGAAGAACCGCAATACCAAATCCCTGTCCCACCAGTCCGGCGATCACCTCATCCTCCTCTATTTCCATAATACAGGCGGGTGTGGCCTTGATCTGTACAAACAGATCATCGATGATCCTTCGCAGCCCGCTTCGGCGGTCAAACAGGATCTGGGGATAGGGCAGAGTCTCCTTCAGCGATACAGACTCTCTGTCTGCCAGCGGATGATCCAGCGGTACAGCCAGCACCAGACTCTGGGACCCGATCCGGACATACTCAATAAGCGGGTCGTCCCTGTATTTTGAGCAAAAGGCTATATCAAATTCCTTGTTTTTGAGTCCTGCGATGATCCCTGAGGAAAGGCCTCCGACGCTGTGCAGCTTAAAGCGGATATCCTTTCCCGGATGATCCTCCAGAAAGCTCCTCATCAAAGTGGGCACATAGCTGTTGCCCAGCGCTCTGATGCAGGCAATATCCACTGTTCCGTTTCCGCTTCCGGTCATCTGCAGGTTTTCGACACTGCTGTCAAGACGGTTTAACGTATCTTCCACATCTTTAAGAAAGATACTTCCCCATTTTGTCAGCACAATGTTTCGGCCGTCTTTTTCAAACAGACGAACCTTCAGTTCCTCTTCCAGAGAGGAGATCGCGTGACTAAGCGAAGGTTGTGTGATCCCGAGTATTTCCGCTGCTTTTGTATAGTGTTCAAGATGCGCAAGTGTCACAAAGTAACGCAGATGGTACAAATTCATAAAAGAAAATCGCTCCTCGTATAACAAAGTTCACTCGCAAAGTCATTTCACAGTAATCGTGCAGCACATCATTCAGCCGGCCAAACTGCACTGCCATGATCTGCTGCACGATCTGTATAGTCCCGTTTTACGGCATTGACGCGCGGATCTCTTCAAGCTCTTTTCCGCAATATGCTTCTACAAGCGAAGGCGTTACATTCTGCTCGATAAGATCGTAGACAGGAATGCACTTCTGGCGGATGACTAACCGGTTCTCCTCGTTAATATGAATGATCTGTGTTCCGCTTTCTTCGATTGTCGCAATTCTGGATGCGATACGGTCATCGGACTGCTGTCTCGCCTCATTCTTTGCGGTTTCAGCCGCTTCACGGATAATAGCCTGCTGGTCCTCCGGCAGTTTCTCCATAAACTCGCTGCTGACAATAAGCGAGATCAGGTGAGGCAGATGGTTGGTCTCGATGACGTAGTCCTGCTGCTCATAGAGGCGGTTGGAAACAATAACCTCATAGGGGTTCTCCTGCGCGTCGATCGTACCCTGCTGCAGTCCGATGTAAACTTCGGAGAACGTCATGGGAGTAGGGTTGGCGCCGAGCGCCTTCCAGAAACGCAGGTGATAGGGATTTTCCATAGTACGGATCTTCTGTCCTCTCAGGTCATTCGCTGTATACACATCCTTGTTGGATGTCATGACTCGGAAGCCCTGATCGGCATATCCCAGAAGTTCATAACCGCCGCTCAGATAAACCTTCTGAATCTGCGCCATAAAGTCAGGATTATCAATATGTGTCCGAACGTCCTGGATATTGTCAAACAGGCAGGGCATATCAAAGACGGCGATATCAGGCAGGAAAGTAACCTGCGGTGCCGTATTCTGTACGACAAAAGGAATATCACCATCCTTACAGGATTCCAGAAGCTCACGGTCGCCGCCCAGAATACTGTTCGGATAAACCTGGATTCTCATTTTTCCGTCGGAAAGGCGGGACACTTCTTCCGCAAAACGCTCAGCGTAGATCTGGGTTACAGTATCCTCGGGGCTCGAGGTTCCAAGCGGCCAGGCATAGGTCTGTGTCTCACCACCGTTTTTACCGCATCCGGACAGCGCCAGGATCAGAATAACCGCCGCTGCGGTGCAGAGCAGATGTTTCATTTTTTTCATAATCTTCCTCGCTTTCCCCTCTCTTAAAGCAGACACAAGCTGATTGCCGGAATATAGGTGATCAGAAGCAATGCAATCAGGAACATAATGATCATAGGCATTGCCTTCTTAGCAATCTCCATGACGGGCACATCCGTAAGGGAGCTCGCAACAAAGAGATTGACGCCGATCGGAGGTGTCACAAATCCGATGGCAAGGTTGACAACCATGACAACGCCGAAGTGGATCGGATTCATACCGACCGCGGCGACGATCGGAAGAAGGATCGGTGAAAGGATCAAAATAGCAGGCGTCGTATCCATGACCATACCTACAAGCAGCAGGAAGATATTGATCACAATGAGAAGGATGACCTTGTTCGTGAAGTTCGCCAGAATGAAGGCACTGACGATCTGAGGCACCTGCATAAGTGTCAGGACGCGGGAGAATGCCGTGGATGCAGCCAGGATGAACATGATCGGCGCATACGTGCGCATCGCTTCCGTGAGGATCGCCCACAGATCTCTGAACTTCAGCGTCTTATAGACAAACATACTGATGATCAGTGAATAGAACACGGAAATGACAGCCGCCTCTGTCGGTGACGCAACACCGGAATAAATGCAGCCAAGAACGATGACCGGGCTCAGGATCGCGAAAAAGCTCTCTCTGAAAACCTTGAAAAAGCCTTTGTCATGAAGGACCTTGATCTGCGCGTCTATTCTCTCTCTGTCTTCACCGTTCTTTTTGCAGTATACGAACGCATAGATCATAAGCAGAGCGCCGATCAGTACGCCCGGAACAATACCTGCAAGGAACAGATCACTGACCGATGCGCCGGATGCCATAGCAAACATAATGAAAGGAATGCTGGGCGGGATGATAACGCCAAGGCCGCCTGCAACGGCTACGATCGCTGTGGAAAAGATCTTGTCATAGCCCATGTCGATCAGAAGCGGAATGGTCATACTTCCGACCGCGGCAACAGTAGCAGGCGCGGATCCGGAAATCGCTCCGTAAAACAGGCAGGTAATAATGACCGCGCAGGGAATACCGGCAGTCCTCTTGCCAAGGAAGTAGGAAAACACGTCAAAGAGACGTTTGGAGATCTGTCCGCGCGCCATCAGGATGCCGGCAAGGACAAACATCGGAACGGCCAGCAGAGGGAAGCTGTCGATACCGCCTACCATAGAGCGGATAACATAACTTGCGCTTGCCGTAAAGGACGGGTCAAAAGCACCCGGGAGTACTGCAACCAGTCCCAGTGTGACGGAAACAGGCACCGCGATCAAAAGGAACAGTGCGAATAAAATAAATACAACTATCGGTGACATTCTATTTCCCCCTTATTATTTCTCAGATCCGTTTTCCGGATGGATTTTTGACGGCCACATCTTAAGATCATCATTTTGGAGGAAATTGTGCCATTCCAAAAACCAGCGCTGCACAATGCGGAATGCACACACAACAAAACAGATCAGCGGCGCCGACTGAATATAATACATGGGAATTCCGCAGGCAGGACTCACCTGTCCGCTGTTGATCGTCGTGATCAGGTAACGATAAGCATACGGAACCAGATATACAAAAAATGCAAACTGTATTGTCAGATTGACGATCTGGATCAATGCTTTTCCGCGTTTGGGGAAGATATTCAGAAACTGATCGATCTTGATAGCAATAGCTTTTTTCGTGCAAAGACTTACGCTGATAAAGGCGGACCAGATGAACATGTAACGGGTCACTTCCTCTGACCATGACAGCGACATCCCGAAAGCGTAACGGGATACCACCTGAATGCACATGATCACTGCCATCAGAATCAGCAGAATTGTCATTATGAACTCTTCCAGGTATTCATCTACGTATAATAGTATTTTTTTCACACCAGTGCCTTTCTATAATTATTCTCGTTATCGTGTATATCCGTTCCCGGAAGAAGCATCCGGCTTACTGACAAAAGTACAGCCGCAAAGGCCTCCGTTCGGACCCCCTTGCGGCTGCTCGTTTAGTCAATAAAAACTGCTGACACCTCAAATGGAACGGATTTAACGGACTAAATTAGCTTTATAACTGAGAGCTATTACAGGCCGTTATGAATCAGATTAAGAACCGTGTCAAGATCAACTGCGTTCATCTGACCGGGTGCGGACACCTTGCCGACTGCGCCGAATGTGCAGGAGCTTCCAAACACCTCGCCGCATAACCGGCTGATCAATCCTGTGCCCGCCATGGACATGGTGATGATCGGGCGGTCAGCGTAATCCGTCGCCATCTCTTCCGTTGCAGACAGAAGTGTCAATACATCTTTCTTGTTTCTGGGCATCACGGCAATCTTGGGAATATCAGCGCCAAGCTCCTGCATCTTGCGGAGTCTGCCGACGATGTCGTCCTTATCCGGTGTCTTGTCAAAATCGTGATTGGAGGCAACAACCTTCACGCCGTTCGCATGCGCGCCTTCAATGATCTCTTTTACGATGTCATCGCCGGTGAAGACTTCTACATCAATGAGATCGACCATTCCGGTCTGCGCTGCCTGGATATTCAGTTTGGCATATGCATCCGTATCAATTGCCTTCTCGCCGCCCTCTTTGGAGGTACGGAAGGTAAACAGGATCGGTGTGTCTCCCAGGGCGGGACGCAGATCCTTCAGAACATCCTCGACCTTGTCAAAATCGAAAACGTCCTCAAACCAGTCGACGCGCCACTCAACGATGTCCATTGCTACACCGCTGAACATATCTACTGCTGCAAGGATCTCTTCCTTGGTCTGTCCGACGATCGGTACGATGATCTTCGGGACGCCTTCACCGATCTTAACACCGCGTACATCAATTACGTTTGCCATAGCTCTCTCCTTTATTCCCCGTATTTAATGCCAAGGACTTCTTTCATATGCTCAATGGGCATATCCTGACCTGTCCAGAGTTTGAAAGCAGCTGCGCCCTGGAACAGCATCATGCCAAAGCCATTCATGTTCTTGCAGCCTACCTGCTTTGCAATACGAAGGAACTCCGTCTCAGCAGGCGCATAAACTGTATCAGTCACGATCAGGTCCGGACGCAGGTAAGAAGCATCCGGCAGCCATGTCTGGCCTTCAAGAGGCTTCATGCCGACACCGGTTGAGTTCGCCAGCAGATAGCTGCTCTCGATCTCAGCGCGGAGCGCATCCTTGTCAGCGAGATCAAACAGTTTAGCTTTGCAGTTTGTCTTCTCATTGATCTTGCGAACGGTCTCCTGTGCGTTGTCCCAGAACTTATCGCGGATATTGAAGATAGACATCTCGGCTACGCCGTCCAGAGCAGCCTGGATCTCAATAGCAGTACCTGCTCCGCCGGCGCCGACAATGGTCATCTTCTTTCCGATCACATCGATATCATAATCCTTCAGGGACTGCATGTATCCGATACCGTCAGTGCAGTGTCCTTCCAGAACGCCGTTCTTGTTAACGATCGTGTTGACCGCGCCGACCAGTTCAGCTGCGGGAGACAGTTTGTCAAGATACTTACCCACAACTGTCTTGTTGGGCATGGAAACGTTAGAGCCGACCAGCTTTAACGCGCGGATACCCTTGACAGCATCTTCCAGAGTGCTGTTGTCAACTTCGAATGCCAGGTATGCATAATCCAAACCAAGATATGCAAACGCTTCATTGTGCATTGCCGGCGAACTGGAATGTCTGATCGGATACGCGATCAGTCCAACCAGCTCGGTGTGTCCAGTAAGTCTTTCTGCCATAGTCTACCTCCTGATGATTCAAAAAGTTGCTTCTTTACAATTATTGCTCTTTTTCGAGATTCTGTTAATAAATTAACGACCGAATGTTCTCGTAATTCATTTACAATTATATTCAATGCATAATCTTAATTCCAATGCTTATATCTGCCTTGACCCATGCAAAAAAACTATAAATTTCAAAATAAACATAAAAAATCAATCATTTGATTCAACTTCAGCAATATTGCAATAATTGCTCTTCCAAAACCTCACGAACTGTACAAAACAAGGTCAGAAACTCCATATTTTTACAAATAACTCTTTATATGACAGTAGATTATTTCCACAAAAAAGTTCCCGTCACATGGAGCGCGATCCGCTCACAGCGACGGGAACATCCGGCTATGCAGCTTTTCCTGAAAAAACCGGTTCTCAGCCTTGCGTTATGCATTACTTGTCAACAATACTACGGTCTCGACGTGGCTCGACACGTCCATTTTGATGTCAGGACTACTCGTTAGTCATCGGGAACTTGTCCACGATTTTGTAGATTTACAATTCCTGCGCCCTCGGGGAGCGTCCGTCAATGGGAACTGGTCTACACCCTACTTCCTACTTTATAATATGCGAACCGGCTAATTCCATGCCGTCTCAACCCTGATGCCCTTCTCAATATAGGGAATTGGTCTAAAGAATTATACCGTCTCAGCCCTATAGCCCTAAACAGTGTAGCAAGAAGGCCGCCACTGCCCTCTGCGCAATCTATCAAGACGTTATCTTTGATACAACGCCTATGTGTAGGATTAGCCCGGAAACCGCTTGATTTCTGGGCTTTCGTGTATTTTGACCAGCAAGAAAAGGCGTCACTTCTGGCGCTGTAGTTGTATGTAGTTACTGCCGCAGTGCTCAAAGCGACACCCCCTCTCTGTAATCGTTAAAAAGTATAAAATCGTTAAAAGGTATGACTGGCTACTTCATTACCTTCTCCATCAGCGACTTGTAACTGTCGACCACATCGTAGACAACATTGCCGCTGGATATGGCTTTGAAGTGTTCCCTCGCGCAGTGGATCTTGGATTCCTCTATTAGCCTAAGCTGCATGGAGCTCATCGATCCTTTTGTCTCTGCCACGAAGTAAATGTGCTTGATGTTTCCCTCGTAGAAGGCAATTGCCCAGTCTGGATTGTAGTGTCCAACCGGAGTAGAAATATAAAATCCATCCGGGAGCTTCACATATACAGCCACATCGGTATTCGTATCCAGATCGGTAGCAAAATCACGCTCGTTGCTGGAGTCGTAGACAATGTGGTCATACAGGTGCTTCTTCGCCTTCATCGCATTCACGCCGAGCTTGCCCTTGATGGTTGGATCAGTAAAGACATCCATACCATAGTGCTCATCAAGGACATCATAAGTGATATGCTCTATGATGGCTGTCGCCTTCTGATCATTGATAAGCGCAGCTGCCTTCAAGATGAATTCTTCCGGATTATCCTTAAACTGATTAAAGACATACGGCTGAATACCCTGAAGGATTGCAATGATTGCTTTTCTGGTCAAACCTGTTTCATCGACCAGTTTTCCGATCAAGTCATATTTAACATTAGAGCTTGCAGTCACTGTGACACCATAACTGGCCGATTCCTCTTTCACAAACGACGCTCCGGACATAAGCGCATCCTTAGACTTTATATCATCCATCGCTCCGGTTTCTACACGGAAGTATATCTTTGAAACACGCAGCTTCCTATCCAACGACTCAATGGACTTCTTGATCAGTTCATCTGTATCGAAATCGACAACATAAACAGATTTTGCATTTATCTTTGACCACAATGCTTTAAACTCCGGCATAGCGAGTTTATCCTCATCCACTTGAAGTTCGACATTGTTGCTACGTGCGTTCTCAGGCTGCATGCTTTTGGCGTCATAAATGGAGTCTACAATTTCAATAACAGATGCAGCAGAATCGGCAACCTCCTCAGCCACCTTAATCTCTCCGTTGGCCTTGTCTTCATAATACTTATCCGTCAGTATTCCCTTTCGATCAATGTATCCATTTACAATCATTTCGTAATGAATCGCTGATGCAGTACGGAGTACATTTCCAAGAATCCAGACTGGGTGCTGGCTGGCATCTTCGCCGATGACGGCATCACCGGCACCAACACAAAGAAGCGTGACGAGTTTAACCGTATGATCGACGAATGCCATGCCGGGAACATCGACATGATCATCACCAAGTCGATCAGCCGGTTTGCACGTAACACTCTGGACTGCCTGAAATATATCCGGGAGCTAAAGGATAAGAATATCCCAGTCTTCTTTGAAAAGGAGTCCATCAACACAATGGATTCCAAAGGTGAGGTGCTGCTGACCATTATGGCCTCCCTCGCCCAGCAGGAATCACAGAGCCTCTCCCAGAACGTGAAGATGGGAATTCAGCAAGGTAAAGTGCAGGTCAACCACAACCGCTTCCTCGGCTACACCAAAGACGCTGACGGCAATCTGGTCATTGAACCGAAGCAAGCTGAGATCGTCAAACGTATCTACCGGGAATACCTCGAAGGAAAAAGCATGGATAAGATTGCTGCCGGTTTGGAGGCTGACGGGATTCTCACCGGCGCAGGTAAAGAACGATGGCACCCAAGCACCATAAAGAAGATCCTGACAAACGAGAAGTACATCGGTGATGCTCTGCTTCAGAAGACCTATACCACCGACTTCCTGACAAAGAAACGAATCAAGAACAACGGCACCATGCCGCAGTACTATGTGGAAGGTGATCACGAAGCAATCATACCGAAGGACATCTTCCTTCTGGTGCAGGAGGAACTGGCCAGAAGGCGCAGAGTGCACACAACCGAGAATGGCAAGCGCCGATGCTACTCTTGCAAGCATTGTTTCGCGCAGATCGTATTCTGCGGTGAGTGTGGCGAGTATTACCGCCGAGTCCATTGGAACAACCGTGGCTGCAGATCAATCGTCTGGCGGTGCTGCTCGCGGCTTGAGAACACCGGCCACGCCTGCCGCAGCCGGACAGTGAATGAGACGATTCTGGAGCAGGTGGTGATCGACGCCATCAATCAGGTGCTCTGCCAGAAGAACGACTTCCTGAAAACCCTTCAGTCTAACATGAAAACCACCATCACTGATCGCGGCTCCCTCTCCCCGGAGGTCATCGACGCGAGGATGAAGGAACTACAGAGAGAGCTCCTGAAGAAAGCAAACCAGAGCGCCGACTACGATGCCATCGCTGATGAGATACTTCGGCTCCGGGATATGCGTAAGCAGTCCGAGGTCGACAGTGTCCTCCGTGACGACCAGATGAAACGGATCAAAGACCTGCAGGACTTCATCAAGAAGCAGACCACTGACATCACAAAATTTGACGAGGCACTTGTCTCAAGGCACATCGCCAAAATCATCGTCTTCGAGGATCACTTCACAGTAGACTTCAAGTCCGGGATCACAATCGATATTGAGGCATAATAAGAGCTCCCCACCGCCGTGATTGGTAGTGAGGAGCTCTGGTCTGTCTCTTTTTTCTTATCTTCTTCTCTTCCTGCAAATTGCCACAATACATCCGATTACAACAGGAAAAAGCCAAGCCTGCCTTTCCTTTTCCCCAGAGAAATGCAAATCGCATCAATGATCTTAACTGCCTTCATAGACATTTCGACACCTCACTTACTCTTGACGCAGAGTCTCTTCTAAATTATCTTCCATCTCATAGATTCCCCTGTACGGTTGTTCGATATAGTGTTTACTATCTTTATCGTAGTAGTAAACCACTGTTGATTCACCAACGGTATTGAT
>CADCIK010000023.1 GCA_902801415.1 uncultured Lachnospiraceae bacterium | reverse complement strand
TCCATGCCGCTCGTCTCAAGAGTAGTTGAAGTAGACGGGCGAAAGCTTCTGGACGGCGGCATCACGGACAGCATTCCTCTTCGCAGCATGGAGAGGCGCGGTTATCCCAGAAATGTTGTGGTCCTCACGCAGCCTCTCGGCTACAGAAAGAAAAAGAGCTCCATGATCCCGCTCGTACAGCTTACAATGCGCCAGTATCCCAATCTCATTAAGGCCATGGAAGTTCGCCACATCCGCTATAACAGACAGACTGCCTATGTCCGCGAACAGGAACTTGCCGGCAAGGCCTTTGTGATCCGGCCTCCGCAGGATCTTGGTATCAGCCGCACTGAAAATGATCCCGCCGAGCTTCGCAGAGTTTACGACATGGGCCGGGCGGAAATGGAACGCAGACTTCCGGAGCTCAGGGAGTTTCTTGGTTGAAACCTTTTTGTGCCGACTGATCAATTTACTATACGAAGAAACGAGCCGCTGCCACGTTGCTATTCGTTTGGCAGCGGCTTTTCTTTGCTTGGAGAAGTGATTTCTGTTTAGTGATGCGATTTAGGTACAGAAGACAGGTTTCGATGAAATATTCTCCATGGTTTTGATGGCTTCAGGCTGGTTTTAGGTACAGACAACAGATTTTAATGAATTGTTCTCCATGGTTTTGATGGCTTCAAGCCGACTTTAGGTACAGACAGCAGGTTTTGACGAATTGTTCTCCATTTTTACCAAAATAATTTGGAACTTTTCTTGTAAGATTTGTTGCTGTGCCTAACCGCCGTCAGACGTAAAGAAATCCGTGGGGAACAAATCAAGCAAAGACTCTCGCTGTACCTAAATGCCGCCAGGGTGGAAGAAACCCGTGGGGGACAAATCAAGCAAAAACTCTCGCTGTGCCTAAACGCTGTCAGAGGTGAAGAAATCCGTGGGGGACAAATCAAGCAAACGCCTCCCTGTGCCCAGAATGGCCAATGAACGATAATCGAGCGCCACCCGAACTCCTTCAGAGCGCCACCTGAGCGCAATCATAGAGCCACATGAGCGCCACCCGAGCGACATCAGCGCAGCCAATGCGTACCAAATAAAAGCCGCGCGGACAAACCGCGCGGCTTTCACTGTTATACTTCCTTCTCTTCTGCCTCAGCTTTCCGCTCCTGAACCTTCTGATCATGAGCCTTCTTGGAATTACCCTTCTTCATAATGGATTTCCAGTCAGTGAGCCAGTCCTCATCGTTTGACTTTGCCAGGAAATCGAAGGACTCAATATTCAGGAACCTGCGGATCGCGAAGATCACGGCGATCGCGCAAACTGTGAGCAGGTTCTCCAGCGCGTTTCCGCCCTCCAACACCATATGTCTGGAAAGCGCGAACAAAAGGACCTCGACTACACTGCCGGGGGTGTGTTTGATCAGCATCTTGATGAACTCGATTCCGATGACCAGGTCCAAAGCGCTCTCCAGGAAATGTCTGTAGGCAACTGTCCCGGCGCTGTGGGACAGCAGCAGCGGCATTTCCGTGACCAGCAGCACGACGCTTGCGATAAATCCAACCGCGACAATGATCGCAATGCCGATTTCAAAGATATCCATCAGGTGTTCCAGGTAGCCTGTGATCTTATGGGCCCGGTCTCCCTTTTCATTGTGGTTGTGTTCCATATCCCCCTCCAATTGTGCAAACATTGTATACAGTTATTGTACTATAATTTCTGCCTGTTCTTGTGATTTTTTGGGGGAAATGCTAGAGTTTTATTATGTACAGCTTGTTTTGGACACATAGTAATGGGGGACATTATGGGTACAGACAACGATGATTTCAGCAATCAGATAGAATCGCTGGTTTTCAAGATCCGCACCGGCTGCACGCAGCTTGTCAAGCTTCTCGGGTACGGACTTCTGTGCGGGACTCTGGTCGGTGCTGTCGCCAGCATCTTCGCCCGCGGGATCGACGCCGGAACCGCGTTTCGGGAATCGCATCCGTGGGTCATCTTTCTGATGCCGGTCGGCGCGGTGCTGATCGTCTTCTTCTACCAGAAATTTGACCGCAGTGAGGGGACCGACACGGTTCTTCTGGCGGTCACACGCAGTGAGAGTGTGCCGGGCACTATGGCGCCCCTGATCTTCTGCTCCACGATCACGTCTCACTTCCTCGGCGCGTCCGTTGGCCGTGAAGGAGCCGCCCTGCAGATCGGCGGCTGTATCGGGGATGAGATGGGCAAGCGTCTTCACTTCCACGAAAGCGCACGCCGGATCATGGTTATGGCCGGTATGAGTGCCGCTTTCTCCGCCCTGTTCGGGACGCCGCTTGCGGCCACTGTGATCGCAATGGAGATCAGCCACGTCGGTCTGCTTCAGTACGACGCGCTGGTTCCCTGTGTCATCGCCGCGCTTCCCGCCTACTATATTTCGGGCATGCTCGGCGTGGAGAAGCATCCCTGGGGTCTTCAGAGTATCACCCCCTTCACGCTTCCCCTGTCTGTTTCGACCTTTGTTCTCGCCTTCCTGTGCGCGCTGGTCAGTATCCTGTTCGTGGTCGCCCTCGGCAGGATTCCCGCCCTTGCCAGAAAGATCCCGGCGCAGCCGATCATTCGCGCCGCCCTTGTTGCCTGCATTCTTCTCGGAATGACGCTGCTTTCCGGCGGACAGTTCTACAACGGCGCAGGCGGACACGTGATCACGGAGTGCCTGCATGGCGAGAAAGTGCCGGTCTACGCCTTCCTGGTCAAGATATTGTTTACCGCCGTCTCCATAGCCGCCGGCTTCAAGGGCGGTGAGATCGTCCCGTCCCTGTTCATCGGCGCCACTTTCGGGTCTGTCGTGGGGCCTCTTCTGGGACTGCCCTCCGGCCTGGCTGCAGCGATCGGTATGGGATGCCTGTTCTGCTGCGTCACCAACTGTCCTCTGGGAACCCTGCTCATCTGCTTCGAGATGTTCGGATTTGAGGGATGGCCCTATTATCTTCTCGCCATCGCTATTGCCTACACTGTTTCCGGCAACTACGGCCTATATCATCACCAGAAGATCCGTTACGGAAAGTTCAGACCGGGACGCGAGGATGCCAACGCGCATCACTGATCAGAAACTCGCCGCATTCCGTCATCGGATACTGCAGCGGAGCGTCTCAACAATCAATCTCAATATGTGCGCAGCCACAAAAGGAGCGCGTGAAAACCATGTTTTCACGCGCTCCTCTTTCATTTCATACATTTATTCCGGAGTAGGAACCGCAAGTCTGAAGTTCAGGTATTCTCCCTTTGCGATCAGGCTCCCCCGCTCATCGCGGATCCACAGATCCGTCCAGACCAGGCTCCCTCCCGCTTTGAAGACCTCCGCACGGCACGTAAGTACGCCTTCCGGCGTCTTTCCCCTGAGCATGTCGAGCTTTCCGCTGACTGTACAGGTTTCGGCCCCCAGGGCCACTACCGCGAAAGAAGTTGTGATGTCTGCGAGTGTGCTGAGCGATCCGCCCTGCACAGTTCCGTTGGGATTGCCGTGCCGCGAAGGATCCAGCTCCATTTCGCACTCAGCTGCTCCGCCCTTCTCAAGTTTCTTAAGTGAGATATGCAGAAAATCGGCTAAAGGCATCTGCGACAGCTTGTCGAGCGCGTCTTCACCCAGTTCCTTCTCAATTCCGACCAGTTCCAGCGTTTCCTGTTTCTTTCCCAACTTCTGTATTCCTATCCTGACGCCTTGTTAAGGCTGCAATTATCTGACAAGCTCCTCTGCGAGTTTCTCAAGCGCTGCTTCACTCTCTGCGTTCAGCGCAGACTTGATGGTAACAGTCGTCTCCGCAAAGGTGATCTTCTTGGACTTCTCGAACATTCCCTTCATGAGCTTGGCGGCAACGGGTGCCCATGTGCCGTTCTCGATGAACGCGATCGTGCGGTTCTGATAGTCGCGCTCTACAAGGTGCTCGATGAATGTGTGCATGAAGGGGAAAATACCGTTGTTGTAGGTTGTTGTAGCGAGGACCAGTCTGTCATAGCGGAACGCGTCCTCAACCGTCTCAGGCATGTCATCCCTTGCCAGATCGCTGACAGCGACCTTCTGTCCCTTTGCGCGGAGGATCTCAGCCAGTTTCTCCACAGCCGCCTTTGTGTTGCCATATACGGATGTATACGCGATGCAGATGCCGGGCTCTTCAGGTGTGTAGGAAGCCCACTTGGTATACAGATCCATGTAATAGCCCAGGTTCTCGCTCAGAACGGGTCCGTGCAGAGGGCAGATGATCTCGATATCGAGACCTGCTGCTGCCTTGAGGACCTTGGAGGTCTGCAGGCCGTATTTGCCGACGATGCCAAAATAGTATCTGCGCGCTTCGCATGCCCATCCTTCGGGGTCTTCCACGTCGTTGGCGCCGAACTTACCGAAGCCGTCCGCAGTGAACATGACCTTGTCCTTGCTGTCATAGGTCATCATGACTTCCGGCCAGTGAACCATGGGCGCGAATACGAAAGTAAGGGTATGGCTGCCCAGAACAAGCTGCTCGCCGTTCTTTACGATCTGCTTCTTCATGGAAGGATCCTTGCCGTAGAACTGCTCCATAAATGTGAAGGTCTTGGCGTTTCCTACGACGACTGCGTCGGGGTAGGCCTTGAGGAAGCTGGTGATATTGGCGGAATGATCGGGCTCCATGTGCTGGACGATCAGATAATCGGGCTTTCTGCCGTCAAGAACTGCCGCCAGGTTGTCAAGCCATTCCTGGCCAAAGCGCTTGTCAACAGTATCCATGACCGCGATCTTCTCATCCATGATGACATAGGAATTGTATGCCATTCCAAGCGGCACAACATACTGTCCCTCAAACAGATCAACTTCATGATCATTTACACCAACATACTTGATATCATCTGTAACTCTCATTTTACACTCCTTTATATAGATGTATTGGACCTACATTATCCGCTTATGCTGATGTCCCCGCTTCCGACCTGGATCGTCAGAAATCTCTTTCCGTTGCCGGGCTGCAGGAACTGGGATCCCTGTGACGCGCCGTTATAGGTGATCTCTCCGTCGCCGGTCTTGATCTCCATTCTGCATCTGGCCAGACCGTCTTCTGAATCTACGGTTACGGCTCCATCTCCCATGCCGATATTGAGACTGTTGAACGTGCATTCGTTCAATGCCACCTCACCGGCGTCTGTATAAATGTCGACTGTACCAAGTGATACGTCTCTCATGATCAGATTGCCGCCTCCCGACTGGATCGTCACGGAACCGGCTGTAATATCCGTCATGATCAGCGTTCCTTCTTCCATAGCGATGCGAAGCGTATCAAGACCTACTCCCGCGGGGATCGTGATCACCATCTCCGGCTCCGCATAATCCGCGCTCTCTGTCTCTTCGACGATCTCCGCCGTATACTCTTCGGTCGTCTCTTCCGTCCCGGCTTCCGTCTGTGACTGCGCGGCTTCTCCGGGCTCATCTTCACCGATGACGACCGCGGATCCTGACCCGCCCGCCTGTGCGCTGTCTGTGCCGCTCCGTCTTCCGCTTACTACAAGTATATCATCCTGTACAGAAAATCCGGGAATTGTTTCCCAACCTGCCGGAAAAGAAATGCTGAAATCTTCTCCGGAACGGATCGTCAACACGCCTCTGACCGAATTGACGGCTATTCTATTGAAATAATCCAGGCTATAGGCACTGCCTTCTTCTTCGACAGTATAGCCCGCGCCTGACGTGTCCACCGTATCCGCATAAACCGGGAGTACACTCTGCACCATCAGAGTGAGCACTGCGAGCAAAGCCAACAGGCCTTTTCCCGCATCCCGAAACCATCTGTTCATCTTCTATCCCTTTCCATTCAGGTATAACATACACGGATTAAAGAGGGCATGCATAGGCCCCCATACTCTTTCATTATATCCATGGGAAGGGGAAATTGTAAATCATTTTTGTTTCAAATTCTTTACAAAAATGTTCAAATATTTTATGCTGTTGTGGCACTTTATTTACAAGTTATTTCCTGTTGTTTTCTAATTTGTGATTATTCTTCCATCCACCGTGAAGTAGTCCGTGTCCTTGATCACAAAGATCATGGTCTTGCCGGTGTTGACCTGGATTTCTCTGTCATTGTCATCGTAGAACACTGTGGGCTTGTAGTCGTTTCCTTCGCCCTTGGCCCATCTGACATGGATCATCCGTCCGTTTGTGATGTAATATCCGTCCTTGCCGTCTTCCTCGATCCGCATTCTCAGATAAGAGGATCCCTCAACCCGGGGCTCGGCGTGCACGCGCTGGATCAGCACGTTGTCAAAAGCCATCTGCTCGCCGGTTGCCGCGTCACACTGAGGCTCGCCGTAGAGAGTCTTATAATACTTGCCGTCCTCTTTGTTGTACACAACTGCGGACTGTGTCACGGGGAAGCTTCCCTTCATATCCACTTCCTGTGCGCTGACAGAATCAGAATACTGCTCCAGAGTATTTCTCTTCTTGGCAAACGTGAAATGCTTCTTGTTGTAGTAGTTCCTTCTGTGCTCGAGAGAGAATCCGGCCTTTTTGACCGCCTGGCGGATGTGCTCCGCATCTGTGTACGCCGTGTGCTCGGAGCGGCTCCACGCGGGGACTCTGTAGAAGCAGCCGTAATCGGAGCCGAGAGGTCCGCCTACGCCGTTGATATTGTCTACGTCTTCCCTGGTGAGGATATCGATCGTGTAATCGATCGGTCCGCCGTAATGGATGATGATCGGATCCCATTCCAGCGCCTCGTAAACAAAGTAGGAGCGGATGCTGCGGATATTGCCGATCCTCTTGAGGTTCTGCCAATCCTGGATGATACCCATCTGGCGGCTCATGTTGCCCTCTTCGGGCATCTCATAGAATACGTCCACATTGCTGAGTCCGTACTGCGGCTGCGCTGCCTTGTCAATGGGATACATGACCGCAATCGGTCTCTGCTTAGCGATCTCCGGTTCAATAGCCTCGCCGGTCAAAACACTGATATTGGAATACTCTTCTCCAGTGCCCTCCGTAACCGTATTATCCTTGGTATTATTCTTTGCGGCAGCTGTCTGCGCCGCTGTTCCTGTCGTATCTGCGATTCCTGCTGCGGTAAAACCCGTACCCGGAAAAGCCATACAAACAGCCATAAAAAGTAACAGTGCTTTCTGTTTCATTCTCTTTTCCTTTCTTATAAACAACAGGTTCTGTGCATTCTTCCGATTGCACAGAACCCTATTATAGTCCAAAGAAAGGAGAGATTCAATCGCGCCGCCGAGGGCCCGCCGCCTTAAAACAGGGGCATTTCCGACCTCTTTTATTCCTATTTTGACAATATCTCCTCCGCCGCCTTCTGATCCACTTTCTTGTAGGGGAGACGGATATATTTGTTGTCTTCGAGCCTGATCTCCCCCGGAAGACTCAGGTTCTGCAGCGGTTTGCCGGTCGCAAGAGCGTAAGCCAGCGCTTCCATGGCCTGCGCCTGTCCGTCCTTGTCGTTATAGACAGTTCCCGCCATCTTGCCGCTTACCACAGCCTGCAGCCCGACCTCCGTGCCGTCGATGCCGAAGATCACCGGCCATTCCTCCTGCGGGATCTCTCTGCCCTCGTAGGCTTCGATCGCGCCCATGGCCATGTCATCGTTGTTGGCCAATACCAGTTCGATCCCGGTTCCGCTGCTGTCGATCAGCTGCTCCATCTTACTCCGCGCCTGCACACGATTCCAGTTGGCGATCGCATATCCCACCTTGTCCAGGATGATCCCTTTCTGGATCATCGTGTCTACCGAATACTCAGTCCGGATGATCGCGTCCTGATGGCCCGCTTCTCCTTCCAGAACTACATACTGGATACTGCCGTCCCCGTTCTTGTCCGCCTCCGGGTGGGCTTTACAGTATTCCGTGGCCATTTCGCCCTGCAGGATCCCGGACTGAAAGGCGTCAGCGCCGACATAATACAGCCTGTCCCACTGCATCAGGTCTTCTTCCACCAGTTCCCTGTTGAAGAAGATGATCGGCACATCGTTCTTGCGGGCCATGTCGATGATCGGCGTGGGCTCTGTCCGATCCACCAGATTGACGCAGATCACGCTGCAGCCGTTTTCGATCATTTCCGCGACTTCGTCGTTCTGAAGGCTCTGCGACCCGGCGGCGTCCTGCCGCACAGTCACAATATCCACGCCTTCTGCCTTGCGCGCGTCCACATATCCGTTGAAACTGTTCATCAGTTCCGAGAGGAACGTATCATACTGGTCATACAGTGTGACGCCGATCCGCACAGACCCGTCTCTCCGCTGCCCGGAATCGCTTCCGCACCCTGTCATCAGTGCTGCCGCAAACAGCACGGCAAAGAGCAGCACAGCCGCCCTTCGCGTGATCCGTATGATCATCTTGTTCTCTTTGTCCGATATGCTCACTTTCAGCGCCTCCCTTTTGTCCGGCATCCGCGTTCGATCACGCGGATCACCGCTGGATCGGAAACAGGATCTCCTGATTTTCTTCGTCAAACAGTGTGTCCTGATGAATAACTCTATGCTCCACTGTGCGCGCCCGGGCTGTAAATGTGTTTTTCTTTACGAAATCAGCAAGGTCTGACACACTCTGATACCCCATTATATAGTCCTCCGGCACCACGATACTCTGCACGGTCCCGCTGTCCAGATAATAGATCGCTTTCGTCGAAGTTCCCGTCCCGATCACAACGATCGGCTTCTCCAGTGAAGCGGCATACTCTCCTGCTGCTTCCAGCCCTGCGTTATCTACTGCGACCAGGATGTCGGGAGTCTTCTTTTTTTCCAGCATCTCTCTCAGATTGGAAGTGCCGTCCTCCTGTTCCAGAGTCCAGATGACGCCGATCCCCTTGTCTTGTAAGGCCTCCAGGAATCCCTGCATGCTCTGTTTGGTAGAACCGAGCGCAGCCTCCCCGGAGACAACGCCGATCGTACATTTTTCCGGAGTTTCGGGGGCAAAATACAGGGCTTCCGCAGCCAGCTCCGCTCCGATCGCTTTGTGATCCGGACTCACAATCCCCGTTATGCTCTCAAGTGTTTCATCAGTCCCTGTATTCACCAGTTCCACATAGATCTGTCCATACAGGTTCTGCAGTGTCTCATGCACGTCCGTGTCCTCGCAAAGCTGCAGGATCACGCCGCTTGCTCCTTCCCTGACAGACCTGTCGATCATCGTCTTTTCTTCCGCCAGATCCGCGAAATGACCTGTGGGCATCACTGTCAACTTGACATTCTGGTCTTCCGCCGCCTGCCTCATTCCGGCGATGAACTGAACCCACCGGTTGTCACTGCTGTTGTCAATGATCGCGTGGATCTGGATCGTCTCCGTATTCGCTCCGTTTTCCCTGATCATGATGCCGTTCAGGAATATGATCGCAATGACCAGAGATATTACAAGGGCCGGGAAAAGTCTGCTCTTTTTCATCTGCGCACCTCCCCGTTCCATTTGCCGCGTTCAAGAAAACGGCGGTTTTCTTCGTTATAGGGCACAGCCGGAATGTGTATAGTCACAGTAGTGCCTTCATCCGGCTCGCTCTTGATCAAAAGCCCGTACTCTGTTCCGAATCGCAGCTGGATCCTCTTATGCACATTGATAAGTCCCACGCCGGATCCGTGCTTGTGCACGCGCTCTTCGTCCACCAGAAGCTGGTCGACGGTCTCTTTGGGCATTCCCAGTCCGTTGTCAGTGACTGACAGATAGATGTCATCGCCGTTCTTCTCGCCTCTGACAGTGATCTCTCCCTCGTCACCCATCGCGTCGATTCCGTAATACAGAGCGTTTTCCAGGATTGGCTGAAGGACGAGCTTTACAGTACAGTTCTCCAATACCTGATCCTCTATATCCCAGTACACTTCAAAGGCATCTTTATAGCGCACTTTCTGAATATTCATGTAGTTGCGGGCGTGGACAAGCTCATCCTTGATGCTGATGACGGTTCTTCCCCTGCTCAGACTGATCCGGAAAAGGCTGGCAAGCTGCGTGACCATAAACACGGCGTCCGCGTTCTTCTCTCCCTCGATCATCCACACAATGGAGTCGAGCGTATTGTAGAGGAAGTGGGGGTTGATCTGGGACTGCAGTGCGTCGAGTTCACTTCTTCGCCGCTCATCCTGCTCCCTGAGGACGTCATCCATCAGCTTGTTGACCTGTTTAAAGCTTCCCTGCAGGCTCTTGCCCAGGTGCTCGATCTCAGCCGGTCCGCCGATATAGACGCTGTCGGGATCAACTCTTCCGCCCTCCATGTTCTGGATCGAGCGGTTGAGCTGCAGGATCGGGCTTGTGATCAGTCTTGTGACAACCCTGTTGACTACAAGAAGGGCCAGGATCGTGGCCAAGATCACCATCAAAGTAAAGATACGGGTACTGACATTGCCAAGCTGAAAACCGTTCATGGGAATGACACAGACCAGCTTCCACCCTGTGTAGCTGATCGTATTGACGATCACCAATCGTCTCTCGCCGTTAAACTTCTCCTCATGCACGCCGTCCTCATAGTCGCACACCTGCAGGTTGTTTTCTTTATAGTTCCCCACACTGATCCGCATCTGTCTGGGATGGTAGATCAGTTCCCCGTCGCTGTCGCACAGGTAAAAATACTGATAGGAGTTGGAACTGTTGACCCTCTCCATCATCTGCTCGATCGTGCTGTAATTCATATCGACCAGCAGCACGCCCCGCATGGGAACGCCTCTGTCCGTCAGCTCCACGATCCTGCTCAGGGAGATGACCCAGTAATAGCGAAAGGTCGAGGCGTCAAAGATGTCCTGTACATGCGGCGTTGAGAAGTGGAGGTTCTCCGGTTTTTCCATAGCCAGGCTGAACCATTGCTGCTCGCGGACGTCCGTCCGGGCCTTCATAGCCGAGATCGGGGCCGCGCTGACAAGACTCCCGTCCCTTTTGAACAGTGCAAAGCTTACCAGGTTGTCCTTGTTGGCTTCATAGAGAAGAAACATCTCGCTGTCCAGATTGTCCCTCGCCAGGTCCTTGTCCTTGATCACATCGTAGTACATGGCGTCACTGACTCTGCGCATGCTGGTCAGATAGTCCTCGAGATTAGCTTCTGTCTGGGACATGAGCTGCTGCGTGCTCTCAGTCATCAATACTCTCGTACGCTGCGTGAAACGATTGTAGAGGACAAGGCTTAGGAGCAGCACAACGAGAACCGCGACGACGGTAAAGGAGACGAGTACGGAGGCCTGAATGCCCTGCCTTCCCAATGTCTCCGATACACGGCGGATCCGGCTTCGAAACGAATTCATTTTTCTGTTCTTTCCGCTGCTGCCCTGCACTGATCCCTCACTTTCTCTCCGAGCGGTACCGGGTCGGAGAGACGCCGAATTTCTTCTTGAACACGTAACTGAAATAGGCCGGATCCGCATAGCCCACCTGCGCCGCGATCACATAGGTCTTGTCGTCCTTCTCGATCAGCCTCTGCACAGCCTGCTCCATGCGGTAATCCGTCAGGTAATTGATAAAGGTCTTGCCCGTCTCTTTTTTGAACGTTGTAGAAAAATATGCCGCGCTGACTCCCAGCAGCCCGCAGATCTTATCGATCGTCAGCTCCTGGTCGCCGTAATTGTCGCGCACATATTCAACCGCCTTCGTAACGAAGGTCTGCTCTCCATCCTCGCGCTTACTCTGGAGCTGGTCCTGCATTTTGCAGGCCACGCCGCAGAGCCACTCACTGAGCTGACCGGCGTCCATGTTGGTGACATTCCTGAACAGCGCCTCATCTTCTCCGAAGATCGGTTCCGTTTCGATCCGGTTGCTGATCGCAAAGCGGTACAGAGAACTGACAAGTTCCATGACCATAAAGCGGTGCATGCTGAGTGACACGCCGCCTGCCGACATCTCTTCCACACAGGCCTGCGCCTGCGCACGGACTGTCTCCGGCGATCCCATCTTTACCGCCTTGAAGAGCTGATGAAGTCTCTTCTGCGTATTATCAGGGGATCTTTCTTCGCCCGGCGCGATCTCCGTGATGTTGATCGCTTTTCCCGCACCGTATAGAGAGCGGTAAGAAACGGCTTCACGCGCGCCCTGATAGGAATCGGGAAGCTCCGTCAAGGACCGGCAGGCTTTTCCGATCCCGATCGTGACAACGGCCTGACACACACGTCTTGCCAGACGGCAGAAGTTTTCCGCCTCATCGGTGATCCGCGTAACGTCGTCCTGAGATCTGCATGGAACAAGGACGACCGTATTCCCGTCGTGGGAGAACATTCTGGTGTTCCATTTCTGCTTCAGATGCTCCGCCACAAGCCTGCGCACCGATTCTGTGAGGAGAACAGAGCTGATGCCCTCCGGCAGCTGCGTGGTACTCGTATGGATCACCACAGCCGTATACATGGGGCTGTCCAGACTGATCTGATAATCCGCCAGATAACGCGGGATATCTGCATCGGGAATACCCCCGTCCACCAAAGAGGAGTAGAAATTCTCCTGCAGCAGGGGAAGGCTCTCCATGTAGTAGTCGCGCAGCTTCTGGACATTGCGCTTTTCGTCCATCTCCTGATCCAGCGACTCTTTGATCCTCATAAAGATCCGGCGGAGTTCATCCGCGTCCACAGGCTTTAAGATATACTCCTCCACCTCCAGACGGATGGCCTCCTTGGCGTATTCAAACTCGTCAAAGCCCGAGAAGATCAGGATGCGCACCGTCGGATACATGATCTTTAAGTTGTGCGCAAGCTCCAGCCCGTCCATGTAGGGCATCTTGATGTCTGTCAGCACAACGTCCGGCGCCTCCTGCTCTGCCAGGTCCAGGGCCTCGATCCCGTTGTGCGCGTATCCCATGATCCGGAATCCGATGCTCTCCCAATCGATCTTTTTCTGCATCGCGCGGATGACGTTTTCCTCGTCGTCCACCATCAGAACTGTATACTTACTCATTACACTGCTCCTCTGCTTCAGAAGTACTTTTCATGGACCTTTTTCCAGAGCACGAACATGATCACCAGCCACAGGACCATCTGGATCATGGCCGCCATCGGACTCACCATCTCCAGTGCGCCCATTATAAAGGAACCGATGCCAAAAAACACAAGGAGCCTTCCTGTATCCTTGCAATACCCTTCCTTGTCCTCCGGTTCCGGCTTACCTTTTCCCCGGATCGCCTTGATGTCCTTCAGGATCATCACCCTGTATGCAAAGTAAAGGCATACACATCCGACCAGAATCGAAATTCCCGCCTGTTCCATGATCTGTCCTAACATAATGATCTCCTCGCTTTTTTTAACGCATTATACCATATACAAAAGCGAGAGACCCTGTCCCGTTCAAACAACCTGCTTTCCAGTTATTACGGGACAGAATCTCTCGCTCATTTTAATCAAGCTCCATTGCAGTTGCAAATCGGTTTAACTGCAGGTACTCAATCGCAAGGCACCGCAGTGATGCCGAATTACTTCTTCGCGACGTACTTTCTGATATCCAGAGAGATCGCGATGTAGATGATGATACCAAGCGCGATCCACTGTGCGTTCGCGTTGACGCCCAGGAACTGCAGTGCTGCCTTCAGGAATTCGAAGACCGCGACACCGATGATAGCGGATGAAACTTTACCACGTCCGCCGGTAACGGAGACACCACCGATCGTACAAGCTGCGATCGCTTCCATCTCGTAACCAAGACCAAGGTTAACGGAAGCGCCGCCGGACTTAGCGCCCAGCATAAAGCCTGCAAGACCATAGAAAGCAGCTGCCTTCGCATAGATCATGACCATGGTCAGTTTGACCGGAACACCGGCAACTTCCGCTGCCTGCGGGTTAGCACCGATCGCGTACATATATTTGCCGTGACGGGTCATGTTGAAGATGAACCAGGAAATGCATGCGATCAGGATCGCGATCCATACCAGGTAAGGGATCATCAGGAATCTGCCGGATGCCAGATTCGTGTAAGCAGTTACATAGCCGCCCAGAGGGGTCGCATTGGTAACGATCAGGTTCAGACCATAGACGATCTCCATCATAGCCAGAGTGGAAATGAAGGGAGGTACGCTGAGGAATGCGATAAAGGAGCCGGTCACTGCGCCGAAGCATGCGCATACGCACATAACCACGAGCGCAGCGAGTATAACATTCATAGGCTTTCCGCCCTGGATGAAACGTCCGGAATAATCAGCCTTCTGCAGAAGAATACCTGCAAGGCAGCCGCCCATACCGATGATACGTCCTGCGGACAGGTCGCAGCCTGCAGTGATAACGCAGCCGGCGATGCCGAGCGCGATGACCAGACGTGCGGACATGTTCAGGAGCAGGTTCATCAGGTTGGAGTGGGAAAGGAAGTTAGGGGACTTGATTCCTGTAAACGCAACCAGGATGATGATGATCATGATAACGCCGTAGTTAATCAGGAAATCCTTTAAATTAAAAGCTTTTTTGTTCATTAGAATCCTCCGTATTGAAGAGCACTTGATTCAAAGCAACTGTGTCCTTGTTATAAACTGAGATCAAAGGCTTACATGCTGCTTAGAACATAGTTGCGTAGTGCATGACCTTCTCCTGGGTCATATCTGCAGGATCTGTGATCTCACCGCGGATATGGCCATTGCACATGACATAGATCCTGTCGGACATGCCGAGCAGCTCTGCCATTTCTGACGATATCATGATGATCGCTTTGCCCTGCTTCTGCAGTTCTACCATGATCTCATAGATCTCATGCTTGGCACCGACGTCGATACCTCTTGTAGGTTCATCCATGATCAGAACGTCCGGATCATTGGCCAGCCATCTGGCAATGATGACCTTCTGCTGGTTACCACCCGAAAGGTTCGCGATATGCTCCTGCGCGTTCGGCGTCTTGATGGACAGCTTCTTGATGCTGTCGTCCACGATCTTGTTGATCGTGGGATGATCCAGTACGATAGCAGCTTTCAGATGCTTATCATAGATGGAAATACCGGTATTGTCCTTAATAGACAGGCAGCCCAGAATACCGTTTCCGCGTCTGTCTTCTGTGATCAGGCCGATGCCGGCATTCATAGCCTTGCGGGGTGTCTTCGTGTCTACCTGTTTGCCGTTTACATAGACCTCTCCGGATGCGATTCCGCGCATACCGAAGATCGCTTCCATGAGCTCTGTACGCTGCGCGCCGACAAGTCCGCCGAAGCCGACGATCTCGCCCTTGCGAATATGGAAAGAGCAGTCCTGGAAGGATTTCTCATGGATGGAGCAAACATTCTTAGTCTCCAGGATCACATCACCGGGTGTGCAGGGATGCGGAGGATAGACATTTGTAAGCTCACGGCCGACCATTCTCGCGATGATCTGGTCCGTGGTCATTTCTGCTGCCGGCCATGTGCCGACATAAGTACCGTCACGCATGATGGTGATATCATCGGAGATCCGCTTGATCTCATCCATCTTGTGCGAAATATAGATCATAGCAACGCCCTTATCACGAAGATCGTTCATGATACGGAACAGTACTTCAACTTCTTTGTCAGAAAGAGAGGATGTAGGTTCGTCAAAGATGATAACCTTCGCCTCGTGGGAAACCGCCTTGGCGATCTCGATCGACTGCATCTGTCCGATGGAAAGATCGGAAAGAGGAGCCTTGGGATCAAAATCCATACCAACCTGCTTAAGCCAGTAGGCAGTGTCCTCGTACATCTTCTTGTGGTCGATGACCTTCAGAGGACCATAGTTATGGGTAGGGAATCTGCCCAGATACATATTCTCAGCTACACTTCTGGGGAGTACGGGCTGAAGCTCCTGATGCACCATGGCAATACCCATTTTCATGGCTTCATCAGGATTGTTGATGGTCACTTTCTCACCATTAATATAGACTTCGCCGGCGTCCATCTTGTAAATGCCGAAAAGGCATTTCATAAGTGTTGATTTACCAGCGCCATTTTCCCCCATCAGTGCATGGACAGTGCCTGGACGGACCGAAAGGGAAACATTATCCAGAGCCTTAACGCCGGGGAAAGACTTGGATACACCCTTCAACTCAAGAAAAAATTCTGCCATGCCAATCTCCTTTTTTAGTTCTCCCTTTGTTTCAAAACAGAAAAAACGGGATTGTTTTTAATCGCTAAAGAGCGACAGGTGCGGCGCATGCCGCACCTGTCGGATCAGACGGTAAACAAATTGTTTACGAATTACACGAAATTACTGAAGAGAATCAAGGATCTCCTGTGCGTTTTCAGCAGTAACCTTGGTGTAGTCGCACTGAATGTTGTGCTCGTTGCCTGCACCGTTGAGGTAGTTGATCGCTGCATCTGCTGCACCGTCAGCCTGTGCGAAGTGGTTGTTGAAGACTGTGCCGGTGATCTCGCCTGCGATAACCTTCTCAACAACTTCTGTCAGGGCGTCAACGCCTACCAGATAGATGTCTGTGCCAACTGTGCGGCCTGCGGACTGGATGGACTGCAGAGCGCCAAGTGCCATAGCGTCGTTGTTGCAGAAAACAACTTCGATGTCATTGCCGTACTGGGAAAGGGAGTTAGCTACAAGCTCAGCGCCCTTAACCTGATCCCACATACCAACCTGATCATCCAGGCAGTTAACTTCGAAACCGGCGTCTGTCAGAGCCTTAACGGAGAACTCTGTACGATAAGCTGCGTCGATGTTCTCGGGGTCGCCTTCGATCATGATGTAGTCGATCTTGCCGTTCTTGTTGAAGTCAACTGCGTCAAGGCCAAGGTCAGCGATGATCTCGCCCTGGAAAGTACCGGACTGACGTGCGTCACAGCCTACATAGCAGACATCCCAATTGTTGTCTGTCCATCTCTGCTGCTCATCAGCATCGGGCTCACGGTTGATGTAAACCAGCGGGATGCCGGCTGCTACGACCTTGTCGGTAACTGTAGCTGCGGAAGAGGAGTTAACCAGGTTGATGATCAGAACGTCAACGCCGTCAGCGATGAAGTTGTCGATCTGGCCGGACTGTGTAGCCTGGTCGTTTGCGCCGTCAACGATTGTGATGTTCTCTTTTGCGAAGCCCTGCTCGATGAGATATCTCTCAAGCTCGCCTCTGAACAGAGTCATGAAGTTATCAGCGAACTGATAGATGCAGACGCCGACTTTCTTGTCTGCGAGATCGCCGCCAACTGCCTCTGCTGCTGCATCGCCAGCGTCCTCTGCGGGAGCTTCTGCTTCTTCTTCAACGGTCTCTTCTGCAGCTTCCTCAGCGGGAGCAGAAGAACTTGCGCCTGTGCTTCCGCCGCAGCCTACCAGCATGGATGCTGCAAGGATGGAAGCTGTCATGATAGCAATAACTTTCTTGAACATTTTATCCTCCTACGAATAATGTTACTGGTTTTGCGCGTACCGCGCCTGTTACTGTTCAAATTATACGTTTAAGGATTCACAAAAAACATTGAATTTTCTTCTCTCTTACTCGAAAATTCTTCTATAAATACACAAGAAATTTCTCCTGTTCTCCTTCTTTCAGGGACAATTTGACGAAAACAAGAGCACTGCTCTTCCAAAAAGCCAAAATATAGTTGGCAACCCGGCAAATTCTGAATATACTTGAATATACGGTGTTTTGACACAATGCATAATGTAGATACAGCGAAGGAGAATATAGAATGCTGGAACTGAAAAATATCCGATTTGACGTTCTGGAAGGCCACGAGGAGATCGGCATCATCCGAGACGTCAGCTTCACAATTCCGGACAACAAATTTGTTGTTGTCACAGGACCCAACGGCGGCGGAAAGTCCACGCTCGCAAGACTGATCGCCGGTATCGAGAAACCTACAGCCGGAAACATCCTTCTCGACGGAGAGGATATCACCGATAAATCGATCACAGACCGCGCGCGCATGGGAATTTCCTATGCTATGCAGCAGCCCGTCCGCTTTAAGGGCATCCAGGTCCTTGACCTGCTTCGTCTTGCGGCAGGCAAGCGTGTGTCGGTAAGCGATGCGTGCCAGTACCTGTCCAGAGTAGGGCTGTGCGCCAAGGATTATATCCACCGCGAAGTAAACGCCAGCCTCTCAGGCGGCGAGCTCAAGAGAATTGAGATCGCGACGGTCCTCGCGCGCGGAACCAAGCTCTCTGTATTTGACGAGCCCGAGGCGGGCATCGATCTGTGGAGCTTCCAGAACCTGATCCAGGTATTTGAGCAGATGAGAGACTCCATCAAGGACAGCTCCATCCTCATCATCTCCCACCAGGAGAGGATCCTGGAGATCGCGGATGAGATCATCGTAGTGGCAGACGGAATGATCGAGCGTCAGGGATCCCGCGATGAGATCCTGCCGTCTCTGATCGGCACGACCAGCGCCGTAGGCGTGTGCGTTCCCCTCGGCGGAAAGCCCGCGCAGGTTCCCCCGATCCCTGTGGATCAGAACGGCAATCCTGTCCCCAAGAATAAGCTGCAAGGAGGAGAAGCCTGATGGAATTTAAGAAATTAGACGAGATCCAGAAGAGGATCCTCATGGAAGTAGCAGACCTCCACACAGTTCCGGAGGGGGCATTTAATATAAGAAGCGACGGCCAGCTGGCCGGACGCGCAAGCTCCGCCAATATCGAGATCGTATCCAAAGAGGACGGTTCGGGCATCGATATCCACATCAAACCCGGTACAAAGAACGAGAGCGTTCATATTCCTGTTGTCCTTAGTAAGAGCGGTCTCCACGACGTCGTCTATAACGATTTCTACGTAGGCGAGGACTGCGACGTCATCATCGTCGCGGGATGCGGCATCAGCAACTGCGGCGGTATGGATTCCGAGCATGACGGCATTCACCGCTTCTATGTCGGTAAGAACGCCAAGGTTCGCTACGTCGAAAAGCACTACGGCGAAGGCGACGGAACCGGCAAGAGAATCCTCAATCCGGTCACCGAGGTATATATGGAGGAAGGCAGCCACGTGGAGATGGAAATGGTCCAGATCAAGGGCGTCGATTCCACAGACCGCAGCACAGTCGCAAAGGTTGCTGCCGGTGCAAGTCTGATCGTCAAGGAGCGCCTTATGACACATGGCGAGCAGACCGCTGCCAGCGGCTACTATGTAGATCTTAACGGCGACGGCTCCAGCGCGGACATCGTCTCCCGCTCCGTAGCGCGCGACAAGTCCTACCAGAAGCTCGATCTCCGCATCAACGGCAACGCCGCCTGCAGCGGCCACACCGAGTGCGACTCCATCATCATGGATGAGGGACGCATTCTCGCCGTCCCGCAGCTGGAAGCCAACTGCACGGATTCCGCGCTGATCCACGAAGCGGCCATCGGAAAGATCGCCGGCGATCAGCTGATCAAGCTCATGACGCTCGGCCTTACCGAGAAGGAAGCTGAGGAGCAGATCGTAAACGGATTCCTCAAATAATGAATTGATCCCACCACATTAAGATGTTCTTAGTGTGGTGGATTTTTTCGTGTTATGGACGACTGCGCCGCGTACTAAAGCGGGAGACTTTCCAGATGAGCAAAAAAAGACCAGGCTCCCTAAGGAGTCTGGTCTTTTTATTGTGTGCCGAGCACTTTGTCTTCTGCTTATCAGGCATGCTGTCTTCTGACGATCTTCTCTTTCTTCTGGAAGCGTGCCCTGTTCTTCTGGTCATCCGCACCTGCCAGGATCTCTCCTGCGCTCGTGAGGGCGATTCTGGTAAGCTGAGGGCCAACCAGCTCATAGACCAGTACGCTGAACAGGATGATATTGCGGATCAGGCCGCCCATTTCATCACCCAGCGCCTGCGCTGTTACTACCATGCCGAGCGCCACGCCCGCCTGAGGGAACAAGGTGATTCCCAGATACTTGCGGACTGTCTCACTGCAGTGCATAAAGGAGCTGCTGAGACTTGCACCCATATATTTACCCAGGCAGCGCATAAGAATATACACGACACCGATCAGGATAATGGCCGGATAGCGGAATACGCCCAGGTCCAGTTCCGCGCCTGACAGCACGAAAAAGATCGCGTAAAGCGGTGATGTCCACTTGGATGAACGGCTCATGATATCCACCGAGTATTCACTCATGTTGCAGAACATGGTGCCGAGCATCATGCATACCAGCAGGGACGAGAATCCGATCTTCACGCCGCCGCCCAGTTCAAATTCTCTCGACGCCATAGCGATCGTCATAATGACGAACGAGATCGTGAGATTCAGACGGTTTGTATTGGAGAAGAAGATCTTCTCCAGTACTGTCAGAAGGCATCCCATGGCCGCGCCGAGAATAAGCGAGAACACGATCTCGAGCAGCGGATTGATGATCACGGAAACCATATCGAGTGTTCCGCCCTGCATAGCCTGCGCAATACCGAAAGATACCGAGAAGATGACCAGGCCTACCGCGTCATCCAGCGCGACGATCGGCAGCAGCAGGTCTGTAACAGGTCCCTTCGCCTTATACTGCCTGACGACCATCAGGGTTGCGGCAGGTGCTGTCGCAGATGCGATCGCACCGAGCGTGATGGCTGCCGGAAGCGGCAGGACCTCCGGCCCGAGAATAAAATGAAGCGCGATCAGAACGGCGTCTACCAGCACGGTTGCCAGAAGTGCCTGAAAGATACCGATCACAGTCGCTGTTTTGCCGGTTGTCTTGAGCTGTCCAAGCCTGAACTCATTGCCGATATCGAAGGCGATGAATCCGAGGGCCACATTGCTGAGAACGCTGACGCTCTCCAGTTCCTCCATACTGCCGAATCCGATCCCGTGGATGCCGAGCCTCCCAAGTACGAAGGGACCCACCAGCACGCCGGCGATCAGGTACGCCGTAACGTCAGGGAAATTCAGCTTCATCTTCTTGAACACACGAGTCATCATAAGACCGGCAAACAGTGCCAGCGCGGTTTCCAGTAATAAACGCATATTGATTCCTTTCTGTCATACTTCTTAAAATGTCTGCATATACGGGTTTGGCGTGCGCCTGTTGGGGTGTTGCCACCAAAAAACTGCCAGTCAGGTCATGAGCATTACATGTCCATCCTGGCAGTTCCCCGTAGAACCACTAGATTATAGCACTTGTTTCCAAAATTGTAAGTATACTTTTCCGTGCTGTTTTCTGTTATTTCCGACTTCCAAGCCCCATTACAAGGGGGAGTGTGTACAGCTGCGGCAGTCCGTATCGCGCCATTGCATAAGGGCTTACCCACAATACCAGAACTGAGACCGCGATCGGAATGAGGCAGCCGAGAGTCTTCATTCGCTTCCCCTCGAAGTCCGGAAGAAGGATCGCCCTGATCAGGACCGCCAGCGGCAGCCACCACATGTAGAGGACACACTGCATGAAGAAGTCTGTTCCCGGCAGCTTGCAAAGCCATTGGTAAACAGTCTGCACTGCTTCCCGCAGGTGTGTAAATCGCGGAGTGTTCTGTATTCGGACATCCTCTCCCGAAGGAAATTCATAGTAGACCCTGATACTTTCCGTCGGCGTAAAGAAGCCGCCTGCCGTGCCGAACAGCGCATTGATGCCCGAGAGCGGATACCGGATGAAGAGCTGCAGCCACAGGCGCTTATAGGCGCTCAGCTGCTGATCGGTGGCACTGTAGTTGAAGAGCTTTTTCACTTCATCGTAGTTTTTGCCGCTGTAAGACTCCTCGACCTTGTCAAGGTCCATGACATCACCGATCACTTTCTGCTCCTGAAAAGACAGCTCATCTTTGTGGTCCAGCCATATTTTCGCGGTCATCTGCATAGTGAATCCGATCGATTCCTGCTTGCCGCCGGGGAAGATGGCGAACATGGGAAACAGCACTTTGGGAAGAAGCACCATCATCAGGACCGCCGGAAGCACCCAGCTGGCCGCCCACTCTGCCCATTTGCGGCGAACGCCCGGCACGAAGATCAGGACCAGATTGCATAAGAGGACAAAATATACCCCCGTCTTCTTGGTCGCTGCAAGGAGGACCGATAACAGGATCAGCCACAGCATTCTCCCGTTTGTTGCTTCCTCCCGAATGATCAATACATATACGAGATAATAAAAGATAAAGATCAGGCTGTATATGGAATCCTTGGTCATGCCGATCGCATAGAGAGCGACAAATGGTGAGAGCCCCAGGAATAGTACTCCTGCCTTGCGGTAGAGATAAGGAATCCCAAGTTTCTCCATGCGGCAGAGCATGAGAGACATTGCGAGCGCGGTCAGCGCGGTCTGCAGACAGCTGTAAATGAACGCGCCGCGGGCGGCGCCGCCGGCCAGTCCTCCCACAAATTCAGTGAAAAAGACGAAGATCAGTGTATCCAGCACCGGGTGGTGATCATTGAGAAAACAGCTGATCATCGGTTCTCCGGCGTTCCAGTTGATCTCGATCGGCATTGTGCCCGTGATAAAGTCCTTGATCTGATTGTAGGTGTCCTTGCTTGCCACGCCGGGATAGAACACGATCAGATAGGGCAGAAACAGCACAAACAGCAGAATTGCCGTAAGGATCACACTGCGTGCGTTCCAGCTCGTAAACAGATGCCTGCGCCGGGCGGCAGGTACATGAACTGCAGGATCCGGCTCTGCATCCTCCGCAGATGCTTCCCCTGAAGGGTTCAGCTCACAGGGATCCGCTTTGACCGCCTTTTTATCAAACCAGTCGATCATTTTCCATCCCAGAATGAAAAACACAATATAAAGTATGACCTGCAGCGCTGTTGTCGCACGCTCGGCCGGTGTGTTGAACGCAAACGCGCCGGATCTTCTGACATGCTCCACCAGAACCGTAAAGAACGCGAGCGCTGCCGCCAGGATCAGGCCGATCACGCGCTTATATCCCTTAATTTCCGGAATATCATTCATTACTAAAACCTTTCTATTTCATATACTCATACAAAGAGAATTGTACACCGAAGTTTCCTCTGTAACCAGTCATTTCTGCGTCCATCGGCGGCATATTGTTCGCCAATTCGAACAATTTCCCGGATTTTCCCCTGCTTTCTTTTTAATAAACGGTTTTATAATAATGACGTTCAGTGGACTTGCATCAAAGGAGTATTACGTTTTGAACAAAGATCTTACAAACGGAAAACCACAGACCGTGCTCTGGCAGTTCTGCCTGCCCCTTTTCGGCAGCATTATCTTCCAGCAGCTCTATAACATCGCGGACAGCCTTGTCGCCGGAAAGTTCATCAGCGAGAACGCCCTCGCAGCCGTCGGCAACAGCTATGAGATCACACTGATCTTTATCGCGTTTGCCTTTGGCTGCAATATCGGCTGCTCTGTCATCGTATCCATGTTCTTCGGCGCCAAAAGATACAGAGAAATGAAGACGGCTGTCTCCACCTCCATGATCACCAGCGGCGTGATCTGCGCTGTGCTGATGCTGATCGGCGGTTTGTTCTGCGGCCGCCTCCTGCAGATGATCCATACGCCGGACGTCCTCTTTGCCGACTCCGCTCTCTACCTGCGCATATACATATGGGGGCTGCCCTTTGTTTTCTTTTATAACATTTCCAACGGAATATTCTCCGCTCTTGGAGATTCCCGCACGCCTTTCCTGTTTCTGGCTGCATCATCCTGCAGCAATATCGCTATGGATATCTGGTTCGTGGCTGGCTTTCACATGGGTGTGGCAGGTGTTGCATGGGCGACATTCCTATGCCAGGGCGTGAGCTGCATTCTGGCGCTTATCTTTGTGCTAAGGCGTCTTGGCACTGTTGAGGCGGAAGGACGTGCGCAGCTGTTTTCATGGGATATCTGCGGGCGCTTTGCCAAAGTCGCGGTGCCCAGCATTCTGCAGCAGAGCTTTATATCCATCGGCAACATCGTGATCCAGGGCGTGATCAACGGATTCGGACCCGGCGTCATGGCGGGCTATTCAGCGGCGATCAAACTCAACAACCTTGTGATCACCTCCTTCACGACACTTGCTAACGGCGTCTCCAACTACACAGCCCAGAATCTGGGCGCCGGAAAGCTGCCCCGTATTCGCGAAGGCTTCAGAGCCGCCCTTAAAATGGTGTGGATCCTCTCCGCCCCGATCGCCGCTCTGTATTTTGGCTTCAGTAGAGGAATGCTGCTCTTCTTCCTGAGCGAACCTTCTAAAGACGCCATGCACTCCGGCGTCATGCTCCTCCGCATTCTGGCTCCGTTTTACTTTGTGATTTCCACAAAGCTCGTGGCTGACGGTATTCTGCGTGGTTCCAGCATGATGAAAGAATTCATGGCGGCGACCTTTACAGATCTGATCCTGCGAGTGGTTCTGGCCATCGTCCTGTCGCGGACAGCTCTCGGATATGTGGGAATCTGGTGCGCCTGGCCTGTCGGATGGTCGATCGCAGCTGTGCTGTCGCTCCGCTTCTATATGAACGGACCCTGGAAGAGCGAATCGGGAACTCCGGCCGCAGATACCGAAGCATAATCCCGGTAAAGCAGGGATGCCCGCAAGATTCAGCATCGCAATATACCGCAAATATCTGTATAATACTTCCTAAAAGGAAGTGCGAACAGGACCGCGCCTTCTGCGCGGTCCTTTATTATGGTAAAGGGAAAACATTTATCCCGAACCGGACAGACATAAGAGGGGGATCAGCATGAAAGAAGTAAGACTGGGACGCACTGAGATCGTTGTGCCGCAGAACGCATTCGGATGTCTTCCCATCCAGCGCGACACGACAGAAGTGGCTGTGAAGCTCCTGCGGGAAGCGTATGAAGGCGGCATGCGGTTTTTTGACACTGCGAGAGCATATACGGACAGTGAAGTGAAGGTCGGCGAAGCATTTGACGGCATGCGCGACAAGGTATATATCGCGACCAAGACCGCTGCAAAGACACCGGAAGGCTTCTGGAAGGATCTGGAGACGTCTCTGAAGAACCTGCGAACCGACTATATTGACATCTATCAGCTGCATATGGTCCCGCAGTGCTACAGACCCGGCGATGGGACCGGCATGTACGAATGTCTTCTGGAGGCTAAGGAGAAAGGTCTCATCCGACACATCGGCATTACGACCCACAAGCTGGCGGTCGCGCAGGAGATCATTGAATCCGGCCTTTACGAGACGCTGCAGTATCCCTTCAGTTATCTCTCCTCTGCGAAAGAGGTCGCGCTTGTCGAAGCCTGCATCAAGGCAGACATGGGTTTCATATGCATGAAGGCTCTGGCCGGCGGACTGATCACCCGCTCTGATGCCGCAATGGCATACATGACGCAGTTCGAGAACCTTGTTCCGATCTGGGGCATCCAGCGTGAGAATGAACTTTCCGAGTGGCTGTCCTACATGACCGACACGCCTTCTATGACAGAGGAGATCACCTCCTATATCAAGGGCGAACAGGATGAACTGGCCGGCGACTTCTGCCGCGGATGCGGTTACTGCCTGCCCTGCCCTATGGGGATCGAGATCAACAACTGCGCCCGCATGTCCCTGATGGTCCGCCGCGCTCCTTCCGCGAACTGGCTCTCCGAGACCTGGCAGAAGAAGATGGCGCAGATCGAGAACTGCATTAACTGCCGCCAGTGCACAAAGCGCTGTCCCTATGAGCTCGATACGCCGGAGCTTCTCAAGAAGAACCTGGCAGATTATAAGAGAATTCTGGCCGGTGAGGTTCAAGTTTGATGAAGTGTTATTTACAAAGACTGTTTGCACTGGCTCTGGTATTGATCCTGATGTTGTGCGCTGCGCCGGAAATGCCTGCACAGGCGGCGTCTGATACAATTCCGGAAAAGGTGGAGCTCATTTCCATCTCCTCTCCCGGGTATCACAAGATCACGATCAACTGGAAGAGGGCCGCCGGCGCCAGTCAGTATCATATCTACTATAAGAGAAAAGGTGAGACAAAGTGGACCAAGATCGCGAAAGTGAGCAGTTCCCAACTGAGCTACACGCACGTCTACTCATCACAATTTCCGATCGTGATCGGCAGGGACTATACCTACACGGTCCGCGCCTACAACAGCATGAGCCGGCATTTTGGCGACTATGATCACGACGGACTCACGGCGCAGAATGTTCCCGATGCAGTCACACTCAGGAATGCGATCTGGAATGCAGGAAAGACAACTGTGACACTCAGCTGGAATCAGACGGCCGGCGGCGATTATTACCGGATCTACCGCAAATCGTCCTCCGCACCTTCGTGGAAAACGATCGCCTACGTTCCTTCCGACAAGCTCTCCTATGTGGACAAGACTGCTGCCGCATCAGAAAAGAATATCTACACCGTACGCGTCTACCACAGCAAGATGAAAGTACTGGGGCAGAATAATTCAGCCGGGATCACTGCCCGCAATTATCAGGATGCCGCCACGCAGGCGGTAGCCAACAAGCTTTCAAAGACTGCAGCGGCTCAGAAAACAAAGCAGATCATTCTGGTCGTGGACCACAACATCTCTTTCTGGGAGAAGGACGCCCAGGGGCACTGGAACCGCAAGCTGTCCGCTTACTGCGGCTACGGAAGCAACGGTATGAGCACAGACCGGCACGAGGGCGACAGAACGACGCCGATCGGCTCCTTCCCTATCCTGCACGGATTTGGCATCGCCGACAATCCGGGCAGCGCCATGCAGTATCGCAAGGTCACCAATAATTCCTACTGGTCCGGAGAATACAGCACCTACAATCAGTGGGTGGAAAGCACAAGGCCGGTCGCCGGCGAGCACCTGATCAGCTATTACCAGTACAAGTACGCGATGGCCATCGGCTTCAACCGCAATCCGACCATATATAAGAAGGGATCAGCCATCTTCCTGCACTGCAAGAGCTATGACCACTGGTCCACAGCCGGCTGCGTCAGTGTCGAGGAATCCGTCATGAAGCGGCTTCTGATCATGAGCCGCAACGGCGTATATATGATCATTGTGCGGAATCAGAATGAGATCGGTAATTATTGATCTGTCAATCTGAATATCTTATTGAAATAATAGAGCCGGGTCTGTTGACCCGGCTCTCCTTTTTGATTTCTAAACAAATATACTATTTCCACCCCGTCTGTAAAGGGCAACATCACTTGCACACGTCAACCCAGCCTCTGGCATTTACAAGTCC
>CADCIK010000022.1 GCA_902801415.1 uncultured Lachnospiraceae bacterium | reverse complement strand
CTGCCCCTATTGCAAGTCCGTCGATGACTATCAGGATGAGAGCGAGTATCTGGAGGACCTTGATGAGCTCCGGGACAAGCTGGAGGACATACCGGAGGAAACGCTCAGGCAGAACGACCGCATGCAGAAAAAGCAGGCAGTCAGAGACTTGCGGAAGATCTTTGTGATCGTTGCCGTTTTCTTTGCCGCGATCGGAGGGATCGTCCTTTTTGAAACCGTAATGTCGGGGAACACGCAGGGGCAGGTGGATAAGCGCAACCGGGAGAAATATCTCTGGATCCAGGAAAACTACCCCATTCTCGATGAGATGTATGAAAAAGAGGACTATGAGGGTCTTCTGGCAAAGTTCTTGGAAAGCGGCAATGCAGGGATTTATGACTGGGAGCACTACGATTTGCTCACGGCTCTGGAAAAGATCAGCATAATCCGCGAGGGCGACATGCAGCTTGTCGACGAAGCGGTGCAGAGATATGGAGAGGATTCAGAGGAGGCCCTGCGGGAGCGGGCGGCCTTATTTTCAGACGAACTGGAGCTGCGCTATCTGAGCCTGCATGCCAAAGAGGCAGAGGACAGGGAGCGGATCGCGAGTCTTTCGGAAGAATATCTGAAAGACCTTACGGAGCGCTTCTCGCTGACAGAGGAAGAACTTGCGGAACTGGACAGGCTGATGGTCAAAAACTACGGGACCATGACAAACAAGGAATGCAGAGACTACCTGAAGAATCGATGAAGGAGAGCAGTTATGAAGTGTAAGTATTGCGGCGGAGACGTGACATTAGACGATCACTTTTGTCCTCATTGCGGAAGGCCTGTGGACCAGTCGCAGCGCCATCATCAGGAGATGAAGCAGTATGAGACGGAATTTGAAGAGACCCGGCAGGAAGCGCTTGAAAAGATCAGTGTCAGCAGCGGCGGCGGTACTGCGGTAGGAATCCGGCTCGCGGCGATCATTGTACTCGTCATCGCGATCGTCACGGCATTTATCCGGCTTGATCCCTATTATGCGGCGCAGCGCAAGGCCGCCAGAGATGTTAAGAAGCATTTTGCGGAATACAAAGAGGACGTCGACACTTTTCTGGCAGACAGGGACTATCTGGCGCTGGATTCCTTTATCAGGGTGCACGATCTCTATGACAATAAACAGTTCAGGGAATATTCGGAGATCTTCAGTGCAGTGGGTAATTATACGAGGATCTATCAGGGACTGCAGCAGCTCGCCTTTTCGAACAGAGATACGAACTATCTGTACTCCCTGCAGACGCTCAGCAGAAATTACAATGATTTCTATGAAGCTATGGACGGAAGGCATTACTCCTGGACGGAAGATATAGAAAAGACAGAAGCCGCTGTCGCGGAAATGGAAGCGGATCTCGCGGTCCTGGTACAAAAATATCTGGGGCTGACCAAAGAGGAGACAGACTCTTTAAGGGGGCTGAGTGACACCAAGCGGGTGATCCTCCTTGAAAGTGCGATCGATGAGAAACTGACGCAAAAAGCGGGGATCAGCCTTTCTGAGATCGAGGAGACCGCTCCCGAAGATATTGAAATGTCCGGCAGCAAAGAGATGCCCGCGGAAGCCGGCGCGATCGAAGAGGAGTCTTCGCAGACAGACAGCACACAAGGAGAATAAAAATGGCCAGACGTAAATATGTAAGCCGGGCGCCCAGAGGGCCCAAAAAGTCCAAAGTCATTATCTTTCTGAATTTCGTCATCGGATTTCTGCTGGCAGTGCTGCTCATTGTGCTCATCGCAAGGCTCAGCGGAAGTAATAACAGTTATTACAGCCGCGTATTCGGGGACGGGTACGAACACTATAGTATAGAAAAAGGCGAGTACGCGGAACTGATCGATGACTATGAAAGATACGGCGGCATTCTCGGCAGAGTGAACAAGGGCCACGAAGATTCCGCGGCCGTAGCGGAATACGCGGACTCCGCTTTCCGCTATAACGCTTATGAATATGTCGGTGACACTGAAAGAGCGGCGCGGCAGAAACAGCGCATGGAAAAGGCGGCGGATGCGATGGGCATTTACACGCCGGAGGCTGCCAAAATAGACAAGTGCCTTCAGTGAGAAGTCTTATAATTGTCAATTTGTATGGAATGGTCTAAAATCATTATGAGTCTTTATCGTGTTCCGGCAGGAGGAGGATAAAGACGGCGGACCAACATCTTAATTACTATGATACAGGCGGTTTTTGGACATGAATATGAACGATTTTTACAATACCGGCAGTGACATTCTCGACGCCGTGAACGACGCGGTCAGCCGGAATGATTTCACCGACCTGAACGCAACGATCAAAAAAACAGTACGAGAGGTCTCAGAGACGATCCAGAGAGACGTCAGGGAATACAGCAAGGCAGACGCAAGAGAAGATATCAGACGAAGGACTTACCGCAGTACACGCGGACAAGGCGGAACGACCTATCAGAGCAATCCCTACCGCCGCTATAAGACAGCCGAAGCCCCCGGCTACGGCCAGCGGATGACCAGAGAACAGCCCCTTGCGGGAACGAGATTCACCTCAAGAAAGACCCCGTTTCTGCAAAAGATCATAAGCCGGCAGACAGGACTCGGAAAGATCCTGGCCGGCGCTTTTGGCGTGTTTATAGGAGCCAATTTCCTCTTTGGAAATCTCATTGCCCTGGCTGCCGGGGCGACCGGAGGCGCGGTCTTCGGACTTTTGGCAACTGCGCTGATCCTGGGTGTTTCTGCATATGCGATCATGACGGGACGCAAGGACAAGGAGCTGGCATCCCGCTATTACGAGTACGCAAAGATCATCGGCGACGCGGAGTATATTGAGATCGAGAAACTTGCCCGAAAAGCGGGAAGGACAAAGTCTGATGTGCTCGCGGACATCAAGGCGCTCAAGGATAAGGGCGTACTGACGGAAGCCTGGCTGGATGAGCAGGAGACGACATTGATCCTCACGGAGGCGGTTTACAACCAGTATCAGGAGATCAAGGCGCAGAGCGAGATCCTTCGGCAGCAGGCGGAAGAAGAGAACGCCGCGGACGCGGACCTTCCTGAAAACGCGCGCGCGATCATCCGGGAAGGCAGAGAGTACATCCAGACGATCCATCAGTATAACGACGATATTCCCGGCGTTGAGATGTCCGAAAAGCTTTACCGCCTGGAAAGCACCATGGACAGGATCGTGGAACAGGTCCGGCAGAATCCTTCGAGCGCGCCGGAACTGAGGAAGCTCATGAGCTATTATCTTCCCACCACTGTCAAGCTCCTCAAGGCGTATAAAGAGCTTGACAAACAGACTGTAAGCGGAGAAAATATCACGAATACGAAGCAGGAGATCGAGGACGCGCTGGATACGATCAATGATGCGTTTGAGAATCTTCTGGACAGTCTCTTCCAAAATATGGCATGGGATGTTTCTTCGGATATTTCGGTTATGCAGACCATGTTTGCCCAGGATGGGCTTACGCCCGGCCAGATGTCTGCGCAAAGCGGACAGAGCGTGGCGGAGAAGGAGAGCCAGGTGTACGGGACGACCCTGACATGGGGAGACGGCGGCGGCGCCGTGCAGGCCCAGACCATGGAAGAGGAGAACTGATCGGACGGATCGTCATATTGCATATTATATTAGAAGCGTTAACCAGCAAGAAGGACCTTTAGAAGAGGAGAAAGCAGGAAATCATGGCAGATGAGAAGATGGATCTGAATTTCGGACAGGCAGATGTAATGCAGGGCGGCGCGGCGGCCGCGCAGGCGGATCCCTTTGGAGCAGCGTCCGCACCTACGCTGACTTTTGATGTGGAGGAGGAATCTCAGGCGGTTGCACAGGCGGCGGAAGAAGCTAAGAGACCTGAGCCCGAGGAGAATGTGCTCACCCCCGAAGAACTCCGTCAGGTGGAGGAGTTCTCCAAAAAGATCGACGTTACCAACACGAAAGCGATCCTCACTTACGGCGCAGGCACACAGAAGAAGATGGCTGATTTCTCCGAAAAGACCCTGGAGAGTGTAAAGACCAAGGATATGGGCGAGGTCGGCGATATGGTCAGCGGCCTTGTCACAGAACTGAGAAACTTTAACGTGGACGAGGAAGAAAAGGGTTTCCTGGGCTTTTTCAAAAAGAAAGGCAATCAGATCCAGGAACTCAAGACCAAATACAATACGGTTGAAAAGAACGTCGACAAGATCTCAGACGAGCTGGAGAAACACCAGGTGACCCTGCTCAAGGACGTAGAGCTTCTTGACCGCATGTATGAGCTCAATCTCAACTATTACAAAGAACTCTCCATGTATATTCTTGCCGGCAAGAAAAAGCTCAAAGAGGTCAGGGAGAACGACCTTGCAGCGCTTCAGAAGAAAGCCGCTCAGTCCGGACTGCCGGAGGACGCGCAGGCGGCTAAAGATCTGGCAGAGCAGTGCGACCGCTTTGAGAAGAAGCTGCATGACCTGCAGCTGACAAGGACCGTCGCAATGCAGACCGGTCCCCAGATCCGCATGATCCAGGCGGCCGACCAGATGATGGCGGAGAAGATCCAGTCCACGATCGTCAATACGATCCCGCTCTGGAAGAACCAGATGGTCATCGCGATCGGCATCGAGCATGCGAATCAGGCGGCCAAGGCAGAGAGAGAGGTCAACGACATGACCAATGCGCTTCTTAGAAAGAACGCAGAGAAGCTCAAACAGGCGACTGTCGAGACTGCGAAGGAAGCGGAGAGAGGTATTGTGGATATCGAGACGCTCAAGCATACCAATGAGATGCTGATCTCCACGATGGATGAAGTCATGGCGATCCAGGCAGAGGGCAAACAGAAGAGAGCTGCGGCAGAGAGAGATCTTGCCCAGATCGAGCAGCAGCTTCGCGAGAAACTTCTTCAGGCCAGCAGGAGCTGAAGAACAACAGGTCACTGAGACCCGTCAACGAGAACACGAATATCCCGGCATCCATAAAGATGCCGGGAGTTCGCTATAAACAGCCAACACTACAGGAGGTGGAATATGACAAAAAGGAGAATGGCATTCATTCTGGCAGCAATGCTCACATTGACCTGTGCCTTCGATGGCAAAGCGCTCGCCGCCAGCGTTGAGCCCGAGGACGCAGCGGTGGCTGTAGAAGTACAGCAGGAAGAGACCGTTTCCGAAGAAGTTACTGAAGAAGTCACGGAAGAGGTTGCCGATGAGGAGCCCGAGGTGACAGATGACGCAGAAGTTGTTACAGAAGATACCACGGAGACCGCTGCGGCAGAAGAAGAGCCCGAAGTGATCGAAGAGGAAACAGAGGAAGAAGAGGATGTTTCTGAAGCTGTTGTGACAGCTGAGGAAGAGGAGGCCGCCGAGGCAGAAGAGGCAGCGCCTGTCGAAGAGGAAGAAGAGACCGAGGAGACGGCTGCGACCAAGGACGCCAAGGCAATGTGGCACGGCTTCGAGTACGATTCGAACGGAAATGTTCTGCACTACTGGGAGAGCGGAAAGAAGGTCACGAACAGACTTGTCAAGGATGCTTCAACCGGAAAGAAGTACTATTTTGACAAGTACGGCAATCCGCTCAAGAACAAATGGCAGTCGTGGAACAGCAAGCGCTATCGTCTCGGCGCGGATGGCGCGGCACTGACCGGCTGGAAAACTGTAAGCGGAGTCAAATACTATTTTGGCGACGGCTCAACCAGCAGCCTGACAGTAGGCGCTATGGCCAAGGGATTTGTAAAGGTCAGCGGCAAGACGTATTACTTTGCTGACGCCAAGTACCCTTCCGCACCGCAGGGAAAGATGATCACCGGACTGAAAGCGCTCGGATCCGGCAGCTATCGCGGCGTGTACTATTTTGGCAGTGACGGCGTAAGGCGCACCGGGTTCCAGACTGTCAACGGCAAGGATTACTATTTCCAGGATTCTAATTATTCGGGATACAAGGCAGCAAGCGAAGGCAAGAGAGTGGAAGGCTTTGCCAAGATCGGCAAATTTACCTACTACTTCATGGACAAGCATTGCAGCGGTTATAAGTCTGATCAAAGAGGCGTCCGCCAGACCAGCTTCAAGACGATCAACGGAAGCAAGTACTACTTTGAGGATTACGGATACGCGCATTACACCAAGGCCAACAGAGGCAGAATGCTCTGCGGCTTTAAGAAGATCAACGGCAAGGATTACTATTTCATCGAGAGCCACTGCAGTGGATATAAGGAAGCAGACCGCGGCAAAATGGCGACCGGCCTTAAGACGATCAGCGGCTACGGCTATTATTTTGCTGATAAGGGATACAAGCAGCACGGATGGAAGACGATCAGCGGCAAGAAGTATTTCTTCATGAGTAGTGCGGACCAGGCTTACAATACGACCAACGACGGACGTATGGCGACCGGATTCCACGCGATCAGCGGAAACAGATATTACTTTAAGAGCGACGGCGTTCTCAGACAGGACGATGCGGCAGTGAAGATTTCCGGCGATTTCTATTACATTGGTGCAAACGGCGTGATCGAGAAGAAGACCGGCTGGCTCAAGAAGGGCAGCGATTACTATTATGTGAAGGGCCCGGGCGGAAAGCTCGCGACAGGCTGGTTCAAACAGAACAGTACTTCGATCTTCTATCTGAGCACTACCAACGCGAAGATGTTCAAGGGCGTCAAGAAGATCGACGGAAAGCTGTACTTCTTCAACAAAGACGGATATCGCGCCACGACCAAAGGCTGGAAGACCTATGACGGCAAGGACTACTACACCTATGCAGACGGAACATGTGCTGTCAATACGATCATTGACAACAGACCGATCGGCAGTGACGGTGTCGCAGGCCCCAAGATGTCCAACATGGATGCCAAGGCACAGGGCTATACCAGCAATACCAGCTACCTGATCCTGATCGATACGAGCACGCACAAGATTGGCGTATATAAAGGAAGCAAAGGAAATTGGGCGAGCAGGACCTATGAATCCTGCGCGGACGGCAATTCCAGCCACAGGACTCCTACAGGAACCTTTACAATGACGCACAGCATGCAGTATGAGGACTCCTCTGCCGGCAGACACTGGTATGTGACCGACTTCGGCAGCAGCTCGATCTGGTCCGTTCCTTATGTAAAGGGAACGGATACCGTTGCTGACGGAACACTGGGCAAGGCTGTAGATACGGCAGGCTGCGTCCGTGTAAGAAGAGATACTGCTGAGTGGATCTATGACGGCGTACCGAACGGAACGAAGGTTGTAGTATATTGATCAATCATTGAAAATCACTTAGATTTCACACATTGACCCTCGCAAAATTTGTCATTTTACCAGTAGATTTCTTTGCAAAGATATTGTAATATATATGTTGAATCACATTTGTGTAACATTTGTAAAGAATTTGCAACAATTAACCGTTCAAGTTGCGAGGGTCAAGTGGAGGAATATTGATGAAAAGAAGATTAGCAATGCTTCTCGCGCTGTCGCTTACATTTACGATGCTTCCTGCAGGCTATGCAAGCGCTGCAGAGACAGAGACTCCTGAAGCGGTTGAGATGGCCGTAGAAGAAGAGGTGAATGACGACGCGGAAGCGGTCGAGGAGACGAACGACGACGCAGTTGTTGAAGCTGCGACTAATGAAGGAACAACACTTGTCGAAGATACAACAGAAGGTCAGACAGAGGAACAGGTTGATGTAGTTCCGGAAACAGATACTACAGAAGAAGAACCTGCAGACACCATCGTGGATGACGAGGCTGATGGAGCCGATACCGGCAGCACAGCAGTCAACACTGAAGTTGCGGATCCTGAAGAGCCCGAAGTTACCGAGGCTGTTACGGACGCGAAGGCAGTTTCCAGCAACAAAGCGTATGCAGGAAAAGTTGTTAAGATCAGCGGCAAGAGATATGGATTTGACCAGAATGGTGATGTAGTTACCAATTCCTGGTTCAGCTATGGCGGAAAGACTTATTATCTCGGCGCTGACGGCGCAGCACTGACCGGATGGCAGACCATCGACGGCAAGGTTTTCTACTTTGGCGTCAGCGATAACGACACTCTGAAGATGGGAGCGCTCGCGACCGGTAAGACTGAGGTCGGCGGCAAGACTTATATCTTCGCTGACAGCAAGAACTTCCCCAACAATCAGCTCGGAATGCGTCTGAGCGGATTCAGAAAGTATAACGGCAAGGTTTACTATCTGGTTGACAGCAAATATCCCGCAAGCAGCAACACGGGCGTGATGCTGACCGGCTGGAAGACGATCGGCGGTTATAAGTATTACCTGGGATCCGACGGTGTCCGCAGAGAGGGCTTCAAGACCATCAGCGGCAAGACGTATTACTTTGCTGCTTACAGCTTTGATAAGACTCATCCCGGCAGAATGGTGACCGGTATCTCCAAGATCGGCGGCAAGTACTACTACCTCAACAAGTACGGCGTGCTTAAGACCGGCTGGATCGTAGATAACGGCGTACGCGGCTGGTATGACAGCAACGGCGCAGCAGGCAAGACCGGCTGGAAGAAGAAAGGCGACGAGTGGTTCTATCTCAAGGCAAACGGCCTTGCACGGACAGGATGGCTGAAGCTCAGCTCCACATCCATCTACTTCCTTGACAAGGCAGAGAAGGGTGCCATGACTGTTGGTCCCAAGAAGCTCCCCAGCGGAAAGATCGTCTTCTTCGATACAGAAGGCCGCCGCGCGACAACTGCAGGCTGGAAGGGATTTGGCGAGTACTACTACTACACCACCGCGACCGGTACCTGCTATGTCAACAAGACAATCGATGGCATCAAGCTTGATTCTCTTGGAAGAACCAAGATGAGCACCATGGATATGAAGGCACAGGGTTATTCCAGTAACACCAACTATCTGGTGCTTTGCGACAAATCCACCTATACGGTCTGCATCTACAAGGGAAGCAAGGGTCACTGGACAAGGATCAAGGGACCTTGGAACTGCACACACGGCGGAAGCAGAACTCCTGCTTACACATCTGACGGCAAGGAGAAGTACATCACATTCACCGGAAGACTCACAAAGAGAAGCGCAACCTGGGGCTGGGGCGATTTCGAGTACACCAGCGCAGCGTTCTGCATGAATCTCTCCAGTGGCAACTTCTTCCACTCCGTACTGTTCAACAAGGGATCCAGATCCAACCCTTACAATCTGACTCCTGTTGACGGCAATCTCAGAACCAACTGGTCTCACGGCTGCATCAGACTTGCACTGCCTAATGCTGAGTGGGTATGGGATAACATTCCTGCAGGAACCAGAGCAGTTGTTTACAACTCCTGATGACTGAAATTATGTTATGATCTTAGAGGTCCCCGGCACAGAGGTGCCGGGGACCTTTTCAATGTTTGCGGAAATAAACAGCCGCGGACATCGCAGGATATTGGCGATGACGGGAATATTCGTTATAATGTTATAGATTTGATAATATGAGATCCAGATAGGAGGAAAAGAGATTGAATATTATTGTGACAGGCGGAGCCGGTTTTATCGGATCCAATTTCGTTTTTTATATGCTTGAGAAACATCCTGAAGACAGGATCATCTGTGTGGACAGCCTCACATATGCGGGAAATCTGTCAACACTGGAATCCGTGATGAACAATCCGGGCTTTCGCTTTGTGAAGCTGGACATCCGGGACAGAAAGGGTGTCGGCTGTCTGTTTGAGGAGGAAAAGCCGGACGTCGTGGTGAATTTTGCCGCGGAGTCCCATGTTGACCGCTCGATCGAGGATCCCGGAATCTTCCTGGAGACCAACATCATGGGCACCGCAGTGCTCATGGACGCGTGCAGAAAAAACGGCATTCAGAGATTCCATCAGGTATCCACGGATGAAGTTTACGGAGATCTTCCTCTGGACAGACCGGACCTCTTCTTTACAGAGGAGACACCGATCCACACGAGCAGTCCCTACAGCACATCCAAGGCGTCCGCGGACCTGCTGGTTCTTGCTTACCACAGAACCTATGGCCTGCCTGTGACGATCAGCAGATGCTCCAACAACTACGGACCTTACCAGTTCCCGGAGAAGCTGATCCCGCTGATGATCGCGAACGCGCTTCATGACCAGCCCCTGCCCGTCTACGGAGAGGGTCTGAATGTCAGAGACTGGCTCTATGTGGAAGATCACTGCAAGGCGATCGACCTGATCCTGCGCGGAGGCCGTGTTGGCGAAGTTTACAACATCGGCGGCCACAATGAGATGCGCAATATTGATATCGTGAAGCTCATCTGCGCAGAGCTGGGCAAACCGGAGAGCCTGATTACGTATGTGACAGACCGAAAGGGCCACGACCAGCGCTATGCGATCGACCCCGCTAAGATCCACGGTGAGCTGGGATGGCTGCCCGAGACCATGTTCAAGGACGGCATCAAGAAGACGATTCACTGGTATCTGGACAACCAGGAGTGGTGGGAGACGATCCGTTCCGGTGAATACAGAAATTATTATGAGAAGATGTACGGAAACCGATAAGAGGTTTTTGTAGAGAGTACGATACGTGTCATAAAGGTAATAAAAACTCGGGTATCCAAAGCTTTTTAGGGTCCTTCTTTAGGATTTCATCTGTGATCAGGATCTGATTTAGTACGCATTTCATCTGCTTGATAATGTCTTATCATATATAAGAAGCACGTCAAGGGTGCTAAGCATCAGCTTTAGACATGCCCTTGACTTGTTATAATCAAATTTACGCATACTATAATAACCGCCACTCTATCGTCTTTTGCAGCAAGCATGCTCTTGGAACCACCAATTCACAATGATAAACATGAATTCGAATTTTGACTTCAATTACGGAAAAGTATGAAAGGCAAGCAAATGAATAAAAAGATACTGTACGTCATTAATATCCCGTCTGCAATAGTATTGTTGCTTGCTCTATCTAAGAGAAATATCACTTCGTTAGCCATTGCATGTATTATTGGATTGATAATCGGGATAGGAGAAGCTTATTATTTATCCAAATCAAAAACTTGTGTCAACAAGTATAAACTACTGATATCTATTTTAATTGGGGCATTGATCTGTTATAAAGAAAGTAAGATATTCTTTCAAACCTGGCTTACTTCGAACACTTTGATATTTATTATTACAAGGTTCTTCTCTGACTATTCGCATGGACTCCGACTATTAAGCATCCTTTTTGCTATTGTTGCAATACCTTCTGCCACAATAATGGTTGATTTATTGTTGCTTTGCATAATTCGCTTGTTTAAAGTAATAGATTATAAATGTTTATGGCATGAATTAGTTAAGGATATTTCGGGCATTTCAATAATAAAGAGAATTGGTATTACAATTCTTCAATTGACTGCTGCTGCACTGGCCGGATCTGCGTTACTCACTATCGTATATACATTGCCGGTAAACAAAATAGATCTCAACGTAGAAAAATCCGCATATACCATTCAGAAAGAAGGGACTTATCCCCATCTGGTCACATGGGCGACAAGTCAGCTCGATAATTGGACGGATTCCATAATGCTGATGGAATCGGCTAACAGTTTTACAACGTCACCAGTTACAGATGCAATGAATGTTCCAAGAGGTTCCATTTTAAATCATAATCCTTTTGAGACTATCGTTGCACACTATGTTTCAGGCGAACCTTATGAAAGGTCTCGTACATATCCCAGATACTGGCATGGCTATCTTGTGTTTCTTAAACCATTATTAGCAATCATTGATTATGAAACAATCAGGATTATTAATGGAGTAATCCAATTAATCGCAGTGATATTAGTATGTATGCTTTTATACAAAAAAGGCCATAGCTTGGCTGTAGGTTCATTTATAATAGCATACCTCATGTTAATGCCGTTCGCGCTGGCAAAGAGTATTCAATTTTCATCTTGCTTTTACGTTTTCATCGTTGGGTGTCTTTCTTTGTTGCTTTTAAATGACGAAAAACGAAGAACTCGAGCTTATAATGTGTTTTTGTTTTGTGGTATTCTCACTGCATTTTTCGATTTCTTGACTTATCCCATTTCTACATTTGGAGTTCCGATGCTTTTTTATCTGTTTCTGTCAGACACTGAATCTACAGAGACTAAACTCTGTGCAACCGTCAAGAACGGACTGTTTTGGTGTATCGGCTTTATAGGAATGTGGGTATCAAAGTGGATTATAAGCAGTATTATTACTGGCAATGATATAATTGAAAATGGCATAGGAGCTGTAGTTAAAAGAACATCTTCTGTAGGTCCTGACGGAACCACTAAATATAGTATAGTTGCCTGTGAAATTAAGAATTATACAACCTTTTTGAACACCCCTGTGACAATAGTCGCAATCGTGTTTTTGGGATATCTAATATTAAAATGCATAATAAGAAAGAATTTATCTCTAAAGAATACTGTAAGAACCCTGATTCCATTTTTGCTGACAGGGTTCGCTCCCATAGTGTGGTATGCATTTGCAACAAATCATTCTATGATCCATTATTGGTTTACTAATAAAGCATGTGTAATAACTGTACTATCGATTTTTCTTGGTATAATAAGTCTGCTGCGACAAATGGAACCGGGACGATGATAGGTATAGGTTTAAAAATTATCTATAACCGAGAAATGATAACTCCCAGAATTATAATGGCGACACCAAGCGCTCTGCGCCGGGATACTTTCTCTTTGAGAATGAGAACGCCCATGATGAAGACCCATACGAAGCTGGTTGCCGTGATGCAGGGCATTACGGATACCGGCACATGGATCAGGGCCACCTGGTTGATCACCAGTGTGGAGAACAGAAGACCATAAGAGATAATGACACGCGGATTCAGAAATTTTGCAAAGAATCCGCTTTTTTTGGCTTCTGTGATATTGGCTTGTTTCTTAAGAATGATCTGGCTCAGCGCGGTTACAAACGCGGCCACGATCGCGGCGCCGTAACAAAACGCGGGGCTGAAAAGTTCGGAATTCATAGCTGCCTCCAATCCTGATCCGTTTAGTTCGATTTCTCGTCACTGATGCTTACAACCATGCCGATCGAGATCACGATAATGCCCAGGATCTGTTTCCAGGTGATGGTCTCATGAAAGATCAGCGTAGCCCACACAAAGATCAGAATGTAACTGAACCCGCGCCGCAGATAAGCGGTCGTAAGCGGGAGTTTCTCCAGAATGAGCTGCCAGCAGACGGCATAAAAGCCGAGGATCACAACGGCCAGGCAGAACCAGGCGATGTAGCCGGCGGAGAGAAACGGGTATCTGCCGCCGAGCTTCAGGCAGGGAGAAGTCAGACTCTCCATGAAGACGGCGACGATCGCCAGAAATATGATATTGCGTCGTTTGCTTAAGAATTGATCTAACACTTTTTACCTCATTCCCATATCAGGGGTTTAATACCGTCCGCGGTTTCCGTCTCGACCTGCAGCATACTGCGGATCAGAGCGGCCCTTTGGTCAAAAGTCTCCCGGTCCGGAGCGCTGACGATCAGCGCAAGTCGGGACGTCTTATCGGTATGCCCTTCTTTGTTTTCCTTGCCGACCTGCAGTTTGGACAGCTGGTTGCGGTGCACATACGGAAGCGCCTGCACTTCCTCTACGCCCTTCGCGCTGACGACCTTGCCGGTGGGGATGTAGAAAGCCAGATATCCGCAGACACACTGCTGCGGCTTGATCTCCGGCAGACCTTTCTGCTTTCCGGACGCAATGTCCAGAAGGAAGCCTTCCGTATCCAGTCCGCAGGAGAGATGGATCAGATCGGAGGAGATGAAGACGCCGCCTCCTCTCGCCGCCGTCTCGATCAGATAGATCTCGTCGCCATCCATGATAAACTCACTGTGCGTGATACCCTGCTTCAGGCCAAAGCCTGTGACAATGCGTGTGTTGAGATCCAGCACACGCTGCGCCAGCTCGTCGTCCGCCAACGTGGGGAAGATCCTGCTCTTGGCCGCAAAAGCGTCTGGCAGGTCAAAATACAGCGTATCTCCGATGCAGAGATTGCGAAATTCATAGTCCACCGCCAGGCCTTCCACGACAAACTCGCGCCCGGTCGCATAGCGCTCAACGATCACATGGCGGTTGGAGGACCAGCGCTCGGCCTCCGCATATTTGGACCGCAGGTCCGCGGTACTGCGGCAGATCTGAACGCCCCTGCTGCCTTGCGTGTCCAAGGGCTTTATGATCACGTCGCCGCCGATCTCTTCGTAGTAGGAGAGGGCCTCTTCGAGGGAAGACACCGTTCGGTTGGGCAGGAGCTTGATGCCGAGCTCAGCCATGCGGGTCCGCATCAGACTCTTATCGGTAAACAAAACGCCGGTCTCATAGCCGATGCCGGGGAGGCCGAGATTCTCGGCGACATAGGCAACGGAGCGGACAGCGATATCAGTCTGGTCTGTGATGACGCCGCAGACCGAATGCTCACGGGCAAACTGTAAGATCGCCTCTTCATCTCTCACATCGATCAGGAGAGATCCCGTGATATAGGGCTTAAACATGTCCGAGATCACAGGCGCGGCGAGATAGACATTATAGGATTGGGATGCTCTTTGTACAAGCGGAAGCTGGAAATCTCCGGCTCCAATGATCAGTATGTTATCCATTTCTTTCTCCTGTTTCACTGCCGATGTCATCCTCCTCCCGCCCGTAGATCTGGCGGATCACGAACTGGGGAGAATTGTTGAGAGAAATATAGATCCTTCCGATATACTCGCCGATCAGGCCCAGCATGAACATGATCATTCCGCCGATAAACAGCAGCATGGACATCAGGGAGCTGTAGCCGATGGCCACATTGGGATTGACGAGCTTGTGGACGACGGTATATACGACGAGCAGCATGCCGATGAAAGCAAAAGCAACGCCGCAGGTTGTCGCAAAGCGCAGGGGCTTGACGGAAAATGCCGTAAAGCTGTTCATCCACAGCGCAAAGGACTTTCTGAAGCTGTAGTGGCCGACGCCGATCGTGCGCTCCCTCTCTTCCATCTCCACGTTGACCACGTTTTTGGTAGAGCGGAGCATAAGGCCGGAGAGGTAGGGATAGGGGTTCTTGTACTTGATCACTTCATCCTTGACAAAGCGCTTCATGACAGAGAAGTTGGAAAACTTCAGGTTCTTGTCCTTTCCGAGAAGCCAGTTGGCAACGGTATCGTTGACCTTGGAGCCGAAATTCTTGAAGCCGGACTGCGTCTTGTGAGGATATTTGGCGATCGATACATCGGCATCGCCGTTGATGAGCGGGTCCAGAAGGTCCCATAACCTGTCGGTGGGGCACTGCTGGTCGTCGTCAATGAACACGATATAATCGCCGTCCGCATAGTGGCAGCCGCAGATCAGCGCGTTGTGCCTGCCGCCGTTCTTGGCCAGGTCAATGGCCAGGACCTGCGGATCGTTCTCCGCCTCGCGGCGGATGACGGACAGAAGATTGTCAGGAGAGCAGTCGTTGACGGCGATGATTTGATAAGTAAAATCAGGCCGCTCTGAGACGACCTGACGAATTTCATCTATAACGAGTCCTACGGACCCTTCACTGTGGTAGCACGGAATGATGAAGCTGATCAGCTTCCTTCCGCTCTTATGGATCGCATTGATATTCACGAAGTACTCCAATCTGTGATTCAGTCAAAAAAGGAGAGCACTGTGCGGATCACCTTGTCCCGGTCTTCTTCGGTCATACCGTAGTAGAGAGGCAGTCTTGCAAGGCGGTCGCTCTCACTCGTTGTGTATACATCTTCGCCGTGGAACCTGCCGAAACGCCTTCCGGCCGGAGCGGAGTGCAGAGGCACATAGTGGAAGACACAGCCGACGTCATGGCTGTGCAGATGATTGATGAACGCAGTGCGCTCAGCGAGATCCCGGAGCTTGACATAGTACATGTGCGCATTGTGCACGCATCCGTCCGGGATAGTGGGAAGGACGATCCGGCCCTCTTTTTCAAGGGGACGGAAAGCTTTGTCATAAGCGTGCCAGGTGGCCAGACGGTCGTTGTTGATGCGGTCCGCCTCCAACAGCTGGGCCCAGAGATACGCGGCATTCATATCGCTCGGAAGATAGCTGCTGCCGTATTCCACCCAGGTATACTTGTCGACCTGGCCGCGGAAGAAGCGCGCTCTGTCTGTGCCCTTTTCCCTGAGGATCTCAGCCGGCTCGATATCTTCCTTGTGATTGAGGATGATCGCGCCGCCTTCACCCATAGAGTAATTCTTGGTCTCATGGAAAGAGTAGCAGCCGAAATCGCCGATCGTGCCCAGAGCCTTTCCCTTGTAGGTGGACATGACGCCCTGCGCGGCATCTTCGATAACCTTGAGATCATGCCTGCGGGCTATATCCATGATTGCGTCCATCTCGCAGCTGACACCTGCGTAGTGTACAGCCATGATAGCTTTGGTCTTGTCCGTGATCGCTTCTTCGATCCGGTTCTCATCGATATTCATGGTATCCGGACGGATATCCACAAATACGGGCGTCGCGCCGGTAAGAACGATCGAAGTCGCCGTGCTGGAGAAGGTAAAGCTGGGCAGGATGACTTCATCGCCCTTTTCAAGGCCGCACAGAAGCGTCGCCATTTCAAGGGCGGTGGTGCCGCTGGTCGTCAGAAGCGCGCCGGTCGCGCCGAAGCGTTCCTGGATCCAGGCGTTGCATTTCTTGGTAAACTGTCCGTCACCGCAGATCTTGTGCGCGTCGACAGCCTGTTTTACATAATCGAGTTCCGTTCCGATGAACGGGGGAATGTTAAAAGGTATTTTAGCCATAGGATGTATTCCTCTTTCTTCGTACATTATTGTCATTATACTATTATAAGCCGGATTTTCATACTTTTTTCTGTTGCTTCTGCCATACTTGCTTTCCTTGAGTGCATCATGTAGAATTACGATGATACATTAGGTCACTAGGCTCAAATGGCGGATAGACGCCGGAGAGGAATATATGTATAAAAAAGAACGAATTGTTGACTTAAAAGCATTGACCCGCTGTGTGCTGGAAAAATGGAAAGGGATCCTTGTGGTCGCGCTGATCGCAGCGGTTCTTTTTGGCGGGCTCAAAGGGTTCAGCCTGTATAAGGTCTATAAACAGGGACAAGCCCAGGCAGAGGTGGAAGCGGCCCCCGAAGAAGACTCGCAGGGCGCCTCCAAGGCGATCGAGATGCGCAGGCTCAACAGGCAGCTGGATCTCAAGAACGCGTACTTTACGGAATCCATCATGGGAGATATCGATCCCACCAAGGAAGGTTTTGCCTCAGCGGATGTGATCGTGTCGATCGATGACGAAGCGGGAGAAGCGCCGGTACAGACAGAGGAAGCAGCACAGGAAGGTGCTGCAGAAAGCGCTGCGGAAGCGGTTTCGGAAGAGACACAGGCAGGCGCGCCCCGGGAATATGCCAAAACACAGAACAGGGAGATGACGATCCTCAACTACTACGGAAACTCCGCCATGTACCGCATGGATCTGAACAAAGCGGCAGAGCAGCTGGGAACGACAGCAAACAAACTGCAGGAGCTGATCTCTTTTAAGTACAGCACTAATAAGAATTCTTTCATCACTGTCAAGGTCATCTACCCCGACCAGGAAGGCGCCAAGCTGATCCTGGACGAGGTCGTGGCGCAGCTGAGGGATCTGGTACCGGAAGCACAGGCGCAGTACGGGCCTCACACAATGACGATCGCCAATGAGCTCTCAGCCACGATCAACGACTCAGGCATGTACAAATGGGCTTATAACCGCGCGACGGAGATCGTGCAGCTCATCAACTCCAAGAAGACGCTGGACAAAAACATCTCATCCGGAGCGGATGTTGTAGTGGAGAAGACCTCTAAGAGAGACGTTGTGAAAGGCGCCGTCAAACAGGGCTGCGCAGGCGCCGTCGGCGGCGCTCTGGCCTGTGTATTTCTGATCGTTCTGTACCTTCTCGCGTCGGGCAAGGTCTTGTCGGCGAGAGAGCTCAACAATCATTTTGAGCTGCAGAAGATCGCATGCGTTCCCGGCAGAAAGTTCAGCACCCGCAAAGGGCTGGATAAGCTTGTGGCTTCCATCGATGCTTCTTATTATAATCACCCCAAGAGAGCCGTGTGCCTGCAGGTGGCAGACGCCGGACTCAGCATCCTTTTCAGCAGGGGCGCGCAGGTGGCGCTTGTCAGTGATCTGCAGACGGAATATCTGGATAAGATCTGCGCGGAACTCAATAAAGCGGGCAGCGGAAAGATCCGCTATTATTCCGTGCCCTGCTCGGAGCAGACACCGGAAGCAATGGCAGCGATCGAGAACTGCGACGCGGCAGTGGTCGTCGCGAGAGCCGAGAGATCCAGCTATAAGGGCGTGGGCGACGTCCTTTCGGTCCTCCGACTTCTTGACAGGGAAGCCGTCGGCTCCATCGTCTTTATGTGATAAGGCCCGGAGGTAAGCATGAGAACGGATAACCGGATCGACGCGCAGACCGGGATCGGAACGACCGGGCTTCTGAGCGCGATCATGACACTGTTTCTCTTCCAGACACTGCTGGAGAACTATTTCTCGCAGGCTTCGTATATCGACGAAGGTCTTGCAGCGCTGTTCTTCGGCGTATTTGTGCTGGATCTCATCGTGAGCGGAGAGGCCAGGATCCGGGAGCTTGCGGTATGTTTTCTGATCCTGTGGGCGACGGCGGCAGGACTCTACGGCAACTGGAAATTCGGGATCCAGGATACAAATTCGGCGATTTATCTGGATATAATCAGCCACTTTAAATACGCGATGCTCTATCTGGGCGTGACGTCCGCCGTGAGAAAGCGGCGCTGGAATGTGGCAGAGGCGGCGCGGATCCCGGTTCTTCTGGCCAAGGGATATCTGATCGTACTGTTTGTGTTCGGTGTGCTCAACATCTTTGTTGATCTTGGTATGTACGGAGAGATTCGGTACGGACTGCGCAACTACTCGTTTGTTTTTGGAACGCCCGGTATTGTCACAAACACTGTACTCTATATCATCATGCTTCTTTTATTGGATTCGGCACTCCATGAGGGACGACCCAACAAGAGTTTTCTTCTCATGGCAATCGCAGTGCTGATCATGGTGATCAAATCCAGGTCGCTGATTCTTGCAGCCACAGCCCTTATTTTGTTTGAGTCCTTTGTGCTGGAAAAGAAGCAGGATATGCGGCTCAGAATTCTGGGGATTGCGATTATAGGGGGTCTCATAGGCTACCCCCAGTATCAGAACTATTTTGTCAACGGCGTCACGGCAAACCGTGGCACTGCTCCCAGACAGCTTTTCTGGCAGGGCGGGTTGCGGCTGTTTCAGGAATATTTTCCTTACGGGACGGGATTTGGCACGTTTGGGTCCAGCACCGCGGCGACCAATTACTCGCAGCTTTACTATATTCTGGAGTTCAACACGGTCACGGGAATGCAGCCGACTAATACCAAGTATCTCAATGATACGTTCTGGCCCATGATCTTTACGCAGCTGGGGCTCATCGGCATGATCCCCTATATTCTGCTCATGATCATCATTTTTTATGACATTTACCGGAATGCGAAGAGATCCGGGAACCTGTATGTCCGGTTCGCGGCGTATCTGTATATTGCCAACGTCCTCTTCTCCTCCATTCAGTCCTCTTATCCGTGCAACAACTCCATGGTGATGATGACCTTCATCGCCACAATGATGCCGTACTGCGTCATCGCGAACCGGGAGAGAGCGGCAGGAGAGGCAGAGCGGCATAAGCCGGAGGTGCGGCATGGTTATTGAATGCATAGGACTTCCCGGAAGCGGCAAAACATACCTGATGGCGCATCTGGAAGCAGAGATCCGTAAAAGAGGCGTCCGCTGTGTCAACGCATCGGACCGCAGTATGAACCGGGTCTCATGGAAAGCGGCCCGAAAGCTTCTGCATGCGGGAATCTTTCTTGAAAGAAACGCAAGAAAACTGCGGGCGCAGATGGAAAATGCGCTGCGGGCGGAGAGCCTGGCGCGCAGTCAGTACGGGATCTACGAGGACGCGCGTTATACGCTGGAGAGTGCCGCGGTCTTTCGCCTGGTCTACAGGCGCATGATGCGGTCAGACACGATATATCTGTTTGACGAGGGCCTGGTCCACGCGGTCGTGAAATTCTGCGCGGACTTCGCGCTGCAAGATGAGACCTTCTTAAAACTCATAGAAGCGGCAGAAAGCGGAATGACCGGAAAACGGCTGGTCGTATATAACGCGATCTCTGAAGAGAGATGCTTTGATTCGCTCAGAAAGAGAGACCGCCATATCTGTGATTTTGACGAGCTGCCGGACGATGCGCTCCGGGGCATTTTGCGGGAATACACCCGCTTCAACACACTTTATGAAAACAGCCGTAAAGTGGTCACGGTCAGAAGAGACGAAGAGATCGAAGTGAAGACCGGGCGGATCATGACAGCGCTCACAAAGAGAGGCCTCCTGCGGTGAGGACGCCTTGCGGGGCAAGGGCCGGATCAGTACAAAAAGGACAGGACGAGATGAAGGACCTGAAGGATAAATTTAAGAGAGCCGGCGGCGCGCAGATCCTCCGCCAGTACCTGCAGTCCCATGTGCTGGGGTATGCGCTGATGCAGGCTGCCCTGCAGGGAACATCGCAGAAATCGCTGGAGATCGTGCGTCTTAGCGTCAACAATAAGATGCTGGGAAGGCTCAGAAAGAAAAACCGCGCCTATATTCAGGAATACCTTGAGAAGGAAAGCGCGGAAACCGGGAAAACCAAAAGGGAACAGACACGCGCCAAAGACATCTGGATGCTGTGGCTGGACGGAGAGGACAAGGCGCCTGAGATCGTACAGAGGTGTATTGCCTCCGTAAGAAACGTTTTTCCTGACAGGCCCGTGCATGTGCTCACGGAAGACACTTACAGGGAATACGCCAAATTCCCTGCCTTTATACAGGAAAAGATCGACAGCGGACAGATAACCAAAACGCATATGTCGGATCTGCTTCGCCTGGAGCTTCTGATCCGCTACGGCGGGACATGGATCGACGCCACCGTGTTCTGCACCGGGGAGGCCCCGTCTTATATGCTGGACAGCGACCTTTTCCTTTTCCAGGATCTCAAACCGGGGTGGGACGGCCATGTCCAGAGGATCTCAAGCTGGTTCCTCACGGCGTGCACGCAGCATCCGATCCTGCGTCTGACCAGAGCCCTGCTGTACAATTACTGGTATAAGCACAAATCTCTGTCGGACTACTATCTGTTCCATGACTTTTTTGAACTGGCGATCGAGACCTATCCGGAAGAATGGAACAAAGTGGTACCCTGCAGCAATGCGGCGCCGCACATACTGCTGCTGAGACTGTTCGAGCCATATGACCCGAAAGTCATGGACGCGGTGAAGGAAATGACGCCGTTTCATAAGCTTACCTATAAATTTGAACCGGAGAAGAAAGAAATCCCGGGTACATATTATAAGGCGCTGCTGGAGGGACAGCCGGCGCGAGAGGAAGAATAAACAAAATGGTCTGTTTTGTTATACTGCACTACATGGCGCTGGATGAGACGATCCTCTGTGTGGAGTCGATCCGCGGCTGCGTCGAAGGTGAAAAAAAGATCATCGTCGTGGATAACTGTTCTCCCAACGGGTCCATAAAGGGGCTTGAGGAGAAGTACAAAGACGCCGGCGATGTGGACGTACTGGAGACGGGAGAGAACCTGGGCTTTGCGAAAGGCAACAATTTCGGCTATGCATACGCGGTGCGCGAATATTCGCCTGACTTTGTCGTTGTGATGAACAACGATATGGAGATCCGGCAGAAAGATTTCATCGGGCAGATCTACAGAAGCTTTGAGGAGTACCGGTTCGCGGTGATGGGTCCGGATATCTATTCCACGAAGAAGAAGTATCACCAGAACCCGCAGACCCGGAAGATGCCGACCAGAAGGGATCTTGAGAAGAGCCGCAGAAGTCTCACCATCAAGAACAGCCTCCGCTTTATGATCCCGCTCAAGTGGCGGATCCTGGAGCTTCTGCACAAGCAGGCGGCGCCGGAGAAGAGAGCGGAGAACTATGTGGATCACGTTGTGGAGGATCCGCTCCTGCACGGTTCCTGCTATATTTTTTCAAGGCTGTTTACCGAAAAGCATCCTGACGCGTGCTTTTTTGACGGCACCTTCATGTATCTGGAGGCGGAGATCCTGTGCTACCAGTGCAGGAGGGACAAAGAGAAGATGATCTACGACCCGCGCCTCAAGGTCGACCACCACGAGGACGTGGCGACAGATCAGGAATATCACAAGCAGTCGGTGAAATCGATATTCACCGTGAAATGTCTGCTCCAGTCCACTAAGGCGTTTCTGGCCCTCATGGACAGAGATGGGAATGCATGAAAGAACGAAAAGTTAGTGTAAAGAAAAACTACGTATATAATCTGGCCTACCAGATGCTGGCGGTCGTCATCCCGCTTCTGATCCAGCCCTATATTGCCAGGGTGCTGGGAGCGGGTGAAGTCGGCGCGTTCAGCTATACGACCGCGATCACGGGCTATTTTGCCCTTGTGGGAAATCTGGGTATCGCTACGTATGGTCAGCTGCGTGTGGCCGCATACCGCAACGACAGAAAGATCGTCTCACATGTCTTCTGGGAGCTGGCGGTACTGCGCTTCATCCTGATGCTCGGATCAGCAGGGATCTTCCTGCTCTTCATCCGGTTTGTGGCAAGACCGGAGTACAAGATGCTCTATTCGGTCCTGCTCGTACAGATCATGGCGAGCGCCATTGATATCGCATGGCTGCTGCAGGGATTTGAGGAGTTCAAGAAGATCGTGCTGCGCAATACGATCATCAAGGTCGCCAGCGTGATCCTGATCTTTGCCTTTGTGAAGACGCAGAACGACCTGCTGATCTACGCGCTGATCATGAACGGGTCCACGCTCCTGGGAAACGCCTCCATCTGGTACTTCACGCCGTCCTTTGTGGACCGCGTACCGTTCAGGGAGCTGAATCTCAGAAGGCACCTGCGCTCCTGCATCATCTACTTTATTCCGACGATCGCGACGACCTTCTACCTGTCTCTGGACAAGCAGATGATCCGCTGGTTTACGTCCACTTCTGTGGAAAACGGATATTATGAGTTCGCGCAGAAGATCGAGCAGATGGCGGTGACGGTCGTGACCTCTCTGAGCATAGTCACGATGCCCCGCATGGCCAACCTCTACAACATGAACGCCATCGACAGGATGAAGAACCGTCTGGAGCAGACCATCCGATTTATCCTGCTCGTCGCGGTTCCCATGTGCGTCGGCATGATCTCTGTCACGGATTATCTTGTGCCGCTGTACCTGGGTCAGGGCTTTGAGAGGAGCGCGACGCTGCTCAAGATCTTCAGTCTGCTGATCATTGTCGTGGGGCTCAACAACGCAGTGGGCAAGCAGGTGCTGATGCCGGTGGGAAGACAGACCGATTACAACCGCAGTGTCATTATCGGAGCCTTTGTAAACTTCGGACTGAACCTGATCCTGATCCCCCGCTTTTATTCAGTCGGCGCCGTCATCGCGTCGGTCGCGGCGGAGACCTCGATCCTTCTGGCGTTTATCTATTACTCGAGAGACTATATACGTCTGAAATGGATCATCAAAGCGTCTGTCAAGTATCTGGCAGCGGCAGCGATCATGGCAGCAGCGATCGCGCTCAGCCGTACATGGCTGACCAGATCGTGGAAAAGCATAGCGCTGCAGGTCGCAGGCGGCGGCCTGATCTATGTGATCAGCGTGCTGGCGCTGCGCGACCGTTTCGCGCTGCAGATGTGGGCGATCATTAAGAGGAACCTTCCCTTTATCAAAAAGAAACAGGGCTGACAGGTTCCCGGCCAAAATATTCCCGGAGGCGGAAAGAGCATGCAGAAGAAAGAAGAAATGAATGCCGGCAGGGAGGCGCTGACACTGCAGGAGACGCAGCAGATCGCGCTGGAGATCCTGCACACGGTGGCAGGGATCTGTGAGAAGCTGGAACTTCGCTACTACCTTGTCTACGGAACGCTGATCGGCGCAGTGCGCCATTACGGCTTTATTCCCTGGGACGACGATGTGGACATCATGATGCCCAGGCCCGACCACGATCTTTTGATGGAATATCTGGACGAGCACATATCGGAGTACCCGCATCTGGAGGTCTTTAACAGGAAGACCTGCCCGGAATACCCGTATATGATCACCCGCATCAGCGACTCGCGCTATGAGCTGGTCATGGAGAATGAGAAGCCGTTCGGAATGGGTATCTTTATCGATATCTATCCCTACGACGGTCTCGGCAACACAAAAAAAGAGGCAGTCCGCTTCGGAATGAAGGGGGACCGTCTCTCTTCCCTCTGCTATCAGGCGACCAGAGATCACTTCGCGATCGAGACCACGACTTCTTTTATAAGAAAATGCATGAAACTGCCGGTCTTTGTATTTTGCAGGCTTTGCGGCAAGGAGCGGTTCCAGAACGCGCTCGAAAAGCTCGCGCGGGTCTATCCCTACGATGACAGCAGATTCGTGGGATGCGTGATCTGGCTCTCCTGGGGCGTCAAGGACATGTATCTGCGGAAATGGTTCGACAAATACGAATACATGCCGTTTGATAAATACAAATTCCGTGTGCCGGCTGAATATGATACGATCCTTCGGCACACATATGGCGATTATATGCAGCTCCCGCCGGAGAAGGACCGGCAGGGCCACCATTACTATACGGCGTACCGCAAACTGTAAAAGCGGCACTCCATGAGCGGGATCACCGGATCGAGTTAAAGTACTGATCGATACCGGAAGCGATTCCGCTCACCATTTTTTTCTGATACTCCGCGTTCTGCATTTTCTTATCTTCCGCGGCATTAGTCATATAGCCCATCTCGATCAGCGTGGTGGGAACTTTGCTCCAGTTGTTGCCGGACATATCGTCGCGCTCCCAGACAAATTCCTTTTTGCAGCCGGTCGCCTTCACATAACTGTTCAGGACCTTATCCGACAGAAGCCGGGACTGCTTGTACATCCCGGGAATGTAAGGATTCTTTTTGGTAATACAGATGGTCATCGCGCCGGTCCTGGACGAACTGTTGGGATCCGCGTTGGCGTGGATGCGGAAGAAGATATCCGCGTTGTTGTCGTTGGCTACCTGTGCGCGTTCCACGCAGCTGTATGTGCCCTTGTTGGTGGAACGGGTCATGATCACGCGGTATCCGCGCGCCTCCAGCGAGGTCCGCAGTTTGAGAGCGATCTTAAGCGCAAGCTGGTATTCGTAGACGCGCGTGTAAACGCCCCTTGTTCCGGAGGTGTCAGCGGCCTTTCTCTGCGACGCGCCGGGCCCGATCGGTTCCGTTCCGCCCGCGACCTCGGAAGAATGGCCGGGATCGAGAACGACGACCGGCACCTTGTTCCGCCCGTTTTTGTCAAAATACCTGCGGGTTCCGTCTATTTTGACCCAGCCTTTCTGCATGACGCCGTTATTGTCAAAATAGTACGTGTAGTTCCCGATCTTAACAAGGCCGGTCACCATAGCCGCCCATGTGTGGTCCGGGCAGGAGGAGTTGGCAAAATAGTATTTTTTGCCGCCTATGGTCTGGAATCCTGTCTTTCTGACGCCGTTGGAGGCAAAATAGTACTTATTGCCGCTGATCTTTACGATCCCGGTCATCATTTTGCCGGCTGTCTTCTCCGAGGGACAGTCCTTGTCGGCAAAATAGTAAGTCTGGCCATTGATCTTAGCCCAGCCGGTCACCTGTGTTCCCCAGGGTCTGTCGGGGCATGCGGCGTTGGCAAGATAAAAGGTGGAGCCGCTGATCTTGCGAAAGCCTGTCAGACGCACGCCGACAGGAAGCTTGGGAAAGCGCGAATCCGCGAAAAAATAGGTGCGGCCGCTGACAGTTGTCCAGCCGGTCATCATCCGGCCTTCCCCGGCGGGATCGTAGCGGGCATAATCCGAATCCATAAAGTAATGCATATAGCTTGTTCCGCTTCGGGTGATCTTGATGAATCCGGTCTTCATCGCGCCGCCGTCCTGCGGGTCGAAGTAATACTTGATGCCGCCGATCGTCCTCAGCCCGGTTATGGGACTTCCGTTGTTATAGTAATACCGCTTTTCTTCTATTGTCTGCCATCCTTTTAAAGGTTCTGCCGGAGGCTCGGGGTCCTCCGTTACGGCGGGATCTTCGGTCCCTGAGGAATTTCCCGACTCGGCCGCGTCTGCCGGCTGCGAAGTGTCTGCGGCCCGGACGGCCAGAGAGGAGCAGGCGAGCGCGGCAAGAAGAAGCAGAAGAGTAAAGATATATGATACGGGATGGAAACGTTTGCGGAGACACGTGGGATTCTTCAAAGGGACCTCCATATAGAATAAAGGGATATAGATACATTGAATACATTCTACTATATGAAATGTTTTTTTGCACAAGTAAGATAAAGGTGTGATATACTGACTCAACACTTATTGGCAGCAGGAAGGGGCAGTAATGAAAAGAACGAACCTGGTCCTGATCGGAATGCCGGCCTCCGGGAAAAGTACGGTGGGCGTGATCCTGGCGAAACTGATCGGGTTTGATTTTATGGATACGGATCTGCTGATCCAGAGAGCTGAGAAGCGCAGACTGTCTCAGATCATCGCGGATGAAGGAATGGACGGCTTTCTGGAGATTGAAAACCGGGTCAATGCTTCCGTGGAGGCGGATCACTGCGTGATCGCCACCGGGGGCAGCGCGGTGTACGGCAGAGAAGCCATGGAGCATTTTCGCAAGATCGGGCACATCATCTATCTGAAGGTTGACTATCCGCAGCTGGCCCGCCGGCTTCGCAATATAAAGCAGCGGGGCGTTGTGCTCCGGGAAGGGCAGACGCTGCGGGATCTCTATGACGAGAGGACCGCGCTTTACGAGCAGTATGCCGACACGATCATTGAAGAAGAGGGCGAAGTCGAAGATACAGTAGTACAGATACTTAAAAGAATGGAGAGACCGGCATGAAGATTCTGGTTACAGGTGTACACGGACAGCTCGGACACGACGTGATGAACGAACTGGCAAAAAGAGGGCATGAGGGGCTTGGAACAGATATCTTTCCCCTCGATGAAAAAGACGGGGGAA
>CADCIK010000021.1 GCA_902801415.1 uncultured Lachnospiraceae bacterium | reverse complement strand
GCAAACGTATTCCGTCTTTTAGAGCAGGAAATCACGTCTTTTGTCGAAATCTGATCAACAGATTCGTATTTGTAAAAGATTCCGATAAATCATGATTTGGCAAGTTGAACAAATGACCTCTGAACAAACGACCTCTGGGGTGATTTGTGGACATGTGGGGACAAACTACCCCAGAGGTCATTGGCACCCCCCAGAGGTCTTCAGCACTAGATTATACTTGAAATCAATTTTTAATTGCCTTAGCCTTTTCTTAGGACGTCCAATTCTTGCCTAAGAGGAGGCTTTTTAAGTGAATGAAGAAGAACTGCACAGATATATTTCTGACAGCACCGGAAACGAAAGCAACATCTGCCAGATCTATGCGATCAAAGACGGCGTAACGGTTTATGATGACTTTTGGAATGGATTCACAACTGAGGATGCGATGAATGTTAATTCCGTGACCAAAGGTGTGGCAGCTTTGCTTGCAGGAATTGCGCTGGACAAAGGATGTATTAAGAGCGTTGACCAGAAAGTGATGGAGTTCTTTCCGGATTACGCTGTTAAGCGCGGAGAGAAAACGATCTACGAGGTTACGATCAGGCATCTGCTGACGATGACGGCTCCATATAAAGGGAAGTCGGAACCCTGGAAGAAGGTGTGCACTTCCGAAGACTGGACGCTTGCGGTGCTTGATTATCTTGGAGGACGCAAGGGGATCACCGGTGAGTTCAAATATGCAACGCTTGGAATTCAGATTCTGATCGGCATTATTGAGAGGGCAACAGGGGAGAAATGCATTGATTTTGCCAACAAGAATCTGTTCGAGCCGCTTGGACTTCCCAAGCGTGTTCCGCATGGAGACAGCTCCAAAGAAGATCAGTTTGATTTCTTCATGAACAAGAATCCGAGGAAATATGAGTGGTATACAGATCCTCAGGGCACAGTTACGGCCGGGTGGGGGTTGTGTATGTCGGCGCGAGATATGGCGGTGATCGGAACGCTTGTGCTCAACGAGGGCGTGTTCAATGGCAGAAGGATCATCTCCGAAGAATACCTTAAAGATATGACTAAGCCGCATCTTAAGCTCGGTGAGAGGTTCGGGAACATGAATTACGGATACTTGTGGTACAAACCCTTTGATGACAGAGAAGTCTACGCGGCGATCGGCGACAGCGGCAATATCATCTATGTCAAAAAAGAGGATAATGTAGCGGTTGGAATCACGGGTACGTTCAAACCAAGGATATTTGACAGAGTTGAATTCATAGAGCAGAGAATATTGCCTGTGATTTTGAGCTGATTGACCTCTGGGGGAGCTGATCGACCTCTGGGGTAGTTTGTGGACAAGTGTCGAGAGCTGATTGACCTCTGGGGTGGTTTGTGGACAAGTGTCGACAAACTACCCCAGAGGTCCAGAGCCCCCTCAGAGGTCGAGAGGTCACAAAAGATCTTCCCTATAAATCGCACGCTCACCGCCTACAAACTTGGGCCGCCTGCGTGCGCACACAAGCACTGCCTCACCGATCCTTCTGACGGGGATCCGCAGCGGCACAACTACCGGCTTAATATGCATTCCGATCAGGGTGCATCCAACATCCATGCCCGCAGATGCCTTTTGAAGCAGGGATTCAACTGCTACCGGATCTGCAAACCGTTTGTAAGCTGTTGTTCCAAAGGAACCGCCTGCCTTTGGCTGCGGGATCACATTCACTTCTTCCAGGTCAAAACACTCACAAGCTTCTCTTTCAACGATGAGTGCCCTGTTGAGATGCTCGCAGCACTGTGCTGCCAGGTAAATTCCTCTCTTTTGAAGTGTGCTATATATTCCTTCGAAGACTGCCTCTGCGGCCTCAAGGCTTGAATTTGTCCCAATACTATCGCCGATCACTTCGCTTGAGGAACATCCGACCACAAAGAGATCACCCGCCCTCAAATGCGCAGCTTCACAGACCGCCTCTGCTGCGTTCGCGCTTTGTTCTCTGATCTCGCTAAGATTTGCCATTATTCTTCTCCTGTAAAACGCTCTTAATGAGAGATTTCTTTCAAATTCATGATTACTGTCAGTATACAATGATTTGATTATATTTGTACCACCAATTGGAAAAACGACCTCTGGGGTAGTTTGTTCCAGGTGTGGAGAAACGACCTCTGGGAGAAACGACCTCTGGGGTGGTTTGTTCCCGGGCGTGGAATAATCATCATCTGTCGACAAACTACCCCAGAGGTCACTTCGCACCATCATCTGTCGACAAACTACCCCAGAGGTCACTTCGCAACAGAGGTCACTTCGCAAGAGGTAGCGACAAACTACCCCAGAGGTCGCTTCGCATGATAGAATGAATGTGTGTTAATGATTTTTTAGAAGGAATTCGTAAATAATGCAAAATAGTAATATATTCCGATGGCTGGTTGCAGCCGTGATCGCTCTGTTGGTCGCATATCTGCGCGTGACAGGCTATCTGCCTGACAGCGGGCCGGAAGCAGCGAATGAGGCTCAAACTGTGGCGGTAAACGAATATGAAACCGCCGATTTGCAAACTTCGGTGGAAAGCGAATCTGCTGTCGCTCTTGAGGCCCAAACTACAGCGGAGAATGAACAGGAAGCAGCTGAGAATCAAACCTCAACTGAGAATACACAGGCGCAAATCAGCTCGCTAACAAGAGACGACTTCTGCCGGACGACCTATGAGGTCTTCGTCTACTCTTTCTGCGACAGTGACGGCGACGGGATCGGCGATCTGCCGGGACTTATCTCAAAGCTGGATTATATCAATGACGGTGACCCTGCAGGGGGTGAAGATCTCGGAATGACAGGACTTTGGCTCATGCCGGTCTTTCCCTCGAATACCTATCATAAATATGATGCGACGGATTTTGTCGGGATCGATCCATCCTACGGGACGCTGGAGGACATGGACGCGCTTATCGCCGAATGCCACGAGAGGGGGATGACCGTAATTCTGGATCTTGCGGTGAACCATACTTCGACGGCGCACCCTTGGTTTCAGGAGGCGGCCGGTTATCTGAGGTCGCTCCCGCCGGGCCGCGATGCGGTGAAGGAGGAGTGCCCCTATGTGTGGTACTATCAGTTCGCCAGGGAGCAGTACGATGGCTACGTCCCTCTGCCGGATTCCGAGTGGTATTACGAGGCGAGATTCTGGTCGGAGATGCCGGATCTGAACCTGACTACCGGAGAGGTGCGGCAGGAGCTGAAGAATGTGATCGATTTCTGGCTTGACCGTGGAGTCGATGGCTTCCGGCTGGACGCGGTGACATCTTACTATACGGACAACCCTGAGGCGGGCATTGAATTCACGCACTGGTTCACAGAGACGTCAAAACAGAAAAATCCCTCCGCCTACATTGTCGGCGAAGCATGGGCCGACCAGAACACATACGCGCAGTTCTACAGGAGCGGGATCGACTCCCTGTTTGATTTCGCGTTTGCAGGCCGCGACGGGATCATCGCGCGTACGGTGAATGGAGCGGGGGATCTTCGATATTTTGCCGAAGCTATGGCGCAGGAAGAGGGATTATACGCTTCCCTGAACCCGTCGTATGTCAATGCGCCGTTCTACTCAAATCACGACATGGACAGGGGAGCCGAATACTACACGGACAGTGGCGGCGAATACAACGTGGACAGCAGTGGCGAGTCCGATATGGACAGCGGCACAGAGCCCAATGTGTACGGCAAATCTGCCAAAATAAAGATCGCCGAAGCGCTGAACCTGCTTATGCCGGGAAACGCGTTTATATATTACGGTGAAGAACTCGGGATGAAAGGCGCCGGCAGGGACGAGAACCGTCGGGCTCCCATGCACTGGAGCGACGACCCGCAGGCAGCAGGGATGTGCGCAGGCCCGGCCGGTATGGAAACGATCCTAATGGAATATGGCTCATTGGAGAAGCAGGCGAGCGATCCGGACTCAATATTCAGCTATGTTCGCGAGGCCGTGAGGATTCGGGAGAGCCTGCCTGCAATCGCCAGAGGCAAAACAGTGCTGATTCCGGAACTGGAGGAAGACCGCTTTGTCGGTTTTCTGAGAACTGGTGCGGCTGAGCAAGAGATGGCCGATGCAGATGGTGCAGGCGATGCAGATGGTGCAGAGGATATCGGTAACGCCGGAGATGCTGGTACAGGCAATACCGGTGATGCAGGTGATGTCCTGATCCTGGTCAACACCGGCGATACTGCAGTAACACGCCGGCTGCCGGATTCAGTGGCGGAATACACGAATTTGCGCGCTGCGCTCTACACCGGCGACAGAAATTCACTGATTAACGACAGGGAAATCACGGTTCCTGCAGGCGGGATCCTGTTCCTGCAGAAGCCGTGAAGCCGGATGAAAAGATTCGGTGACTCAATTTGAGCCAGAGGGATTTCCCAGGCTCACTGACGCACTTTGAGCTAGAGGGACTCTCAGGCTAGCTGACGCACTTTGGGCTAGAGAAACAGATTCAATGACGCATTGTAACCGGTCAAGAGAAAAGGGGAGAAGATGAATTACAAAAAAGAAGTACAGGAAGTCCTGACACAGATCAGGTTTACGAAGAACAGACTTGCAGGAATCACTTTGGAGATGGATACAGAAGGCAGGGATCCTGCCAGCCTTGAGGAGGCGCTGGAAGCGTTGGATGATGTGATCGATATTTTGGCAGATTATGTGGCAGAGGAGTGAGCACATCATGGGATGGACAGTAAAGCGCATTCAGGAGGACGACTATGGCTGCGAGGAGCGGTTGGAGGATGCGAAGGTTAAGGTGCTTGTGACGCTGGTCGATGAGAGTGGGCAGGAGCGGCTGATCCGGGTGGAAGATGAGTGGCTGTATGCCAATGGAATTGATGAGGGCGACGGGTGGCCGGAGAGCCTGTCGGCAGACGGTATCGTGCCGTTAAAGGATGCCCAAGGGGCATAGAAACGTCAGAAATCAAACAATGAGCGACAAGATTAGGAAGTGTTGATTCAAAGGTAGAAAGGAGTACCAACTTATGCGAAAATTGCTGGATTTTGGCAACCGTTATGCGAAGGAGAGCAGCTGGAAGGACTTTGCACTTGTTAAGTTCTGCCTGTTTGCAATGGGACTGGCGGCCGGCACGCAGGTGCCTGAGAAGTACAAGAAAGCTGCAGTCGGGACGGCAGCGGGGGTGTTTGCAGTGACCTATATCCCGCTGATGGCGAAGGTGTTCCGGCTTGCGCTGCGGAGGGAGGACTGAGGATCGGTGCCTGATAAAGGCAGTGAAGCTTAATGCCCCGGCACTTGATCATCTGGCAGAATAAAGGGGGAGGACCACATGGAATACATCAGAGTTACAAAGGAAAATCTGGAGAAGGAGCACATCTGCTGTGCTATTTCGAACAATAAGGATATACAGGTTTCGTCCAAGAAGGCGTGGCTTGCGGACCGGTTTGACGAAGGGCTCGTTTTTCTGAAAAGTGTGGAGCGCGGTAAGTGCTTCATTGAGTACATTCCAGCAGAAAACGCCTGGGTTCCGATCGATGCCGACGGATATATGTACATTGACTGCCTGTGGGTGTCCGGCTCCTTCAAGGGGCATGGATATTCAACAGACCTTCTGGATGCCTGCATCAAAGATAGTAAAGAGAAGGGCATGAAGGGGCTGTGTATTTTGGCGTCGGCGAAGAAGAAACCGTTCCTGGCGGATCCCAAATTCCTGAAGTATAAGGGATTTAAGGTAGCGGATGAAGCGGGTAACGGCATTCAGCTCTGGTATTTGCCTTTTGAGGAGAGTGATGTGGCGCAGGGAGCGAGCCAGGAGGATTGTCCTCGTGACTCAGAGGCGCAGGGAGCGAGCGGGGTGAGCCAGGGGACCTGTCCCGCTGACGCCGAAGCGCCGGCGTTTAAAGCCTGCGCGAAGCATCCGCATATTGACGAAAAGGGATATGTTTTGTATTACACCAGCCAATGTCCGTTTAATGCCAAGTATGTGCCGATTTTGGAGAAGACAGCGGAAGAGAACGGCATCCCGTTCCATGCGATCCACATTGAGAGCAGGGATGACGCGCAGAATGCACCGACGCCGGTGACCAATTATGCGCTGTTCTTTGACGGAGAGTATGTTACCAACGAGCAGATGAATGACAAGAAGTTCCTGAAGCTTGTGAGTAAATAATCTGACTGCGAGATGTCCTGAGTGAAGTAATAAGCACAAGATAAAGTGAGAGGCACCATCTAAGGAGAATCCGGTACCCCGGACGCACTCAGTTCAACCCGTAAGTCGCCAGTTCGTCCGCGGACATGGTCTGCTCGCCTACGAAGGCTTTGCCCTTTTCCACAAGGTCCTGAACCGAGTAGTAGCGGCAATAGCCGTATTTGTTCTCCGTCGTCCCGGTGGAGCTGATGATCCGCTTGAGCGCAGGGCAGTAGCCCACGGTCTCATAGACGGCTCCGGTCAGCGCCCAGGCCTCGTAATCCACCATGAACACAGAATTCGCGCCGGTGTCGATGATCAGATCGCCGCTGCCGCTGTCGTAAATGTGCAGGCTTGCGTGGTACAGCTGCTTATTAAGGTCGACCACGCCTTTCTGCTCTCCGGTCCGCGCGTCGTAGGCGAAGACGCGCTTGTTTTCCGTCCCCACAACCAGGATGTCCTTGTAGAACTGAAGTGCGGTGATCTTCTCTGCGAAATTGTCGATCGCCCAGATCGTGTTCCCGCTTGCGTCGTAGACGCGCAGTTCCTTGCGGTTGTCGCTTTCCTGCGAGCCCTGATAGTAATATGCGAACATTCCATCCGATTCCCGGCGTGTGCCATAGGTCACGCCGGGTATTTTGGCGTCCATGGCATTGACTGTGTTATTCTCGAAATCCGCCAGATACAATGCGTTGTCAAAATACAGCACGCCCTTACTCCCATCCTGTGAAAACAGGCATTTGGACAATGCGGAATCACTTTTCTGTAAATCCTCATAATAGGGGAGCTCCAGCATTGCTGTACTGCCATCCTTCACCGAATAGCGGAACCAGTAGCTGGTCATGGAGTTAAAGTTGGATGCCCTGTAGAAGATATAGTCCCCGCTCGCGATACTTCCCGCGCAGCCGAATTTCCATCTGCCGGCGCCGGTCAAAAAATCAACCTGTGTGATCGTGAAAGCTTCACAGGTTCCGTTCTCCAGGTCTACGCGCAGCACTTTTTCGCCGCTGTAGTCTTCGGATGAGGTCAGGTATAGAGTGGAAAGATCGGAGGATGCACTGAGGCAGAAGTAGGAGTACCCGCTATCCAGCTGGATCTCATGCAGCTTCTTCTCGCTCTCCATATCGTAGATATAGAGCTTGCCGTCACTGTTGATGAGGACCAGACGGCTGCCCAGTATGAACTGATTCGAGATGGTCCCCTCAGGCGCCGCAAATCCGAACAGCGTGAAATCGTTGTCCCCTTGTTCGGCCTTGAAGACGCGGATGATGTTGTCCTGCTCCACGACAAACTGGGACACGCCTTCATAGGAGTCGCGGGCATGGTAGAAACCGGTGTTATCCACAGGTCCTTCCATAAAGGACATTCCGTCATAATCCTCGGAATGTATGTCCATATAGTATTGTGCTCCGCTCGCTCCATTTACGCGGATATAGGGCTCGAATGCTCTCTGTCTGTCCACCGAGACCACCCAGTCCGATAAGGGGATTTCTTTGATCTTGCTGCCGTCGGCTGCGTCGAAGAGAACGATCTTGTTGGAGACTGCGGCCAGGACCACTTTTCTAGCCGGAAATTCTCCGTCTCCGGGAACGGTTCTGATCTCAAAGCAGCTGTAAGTGCTGTCCCTGAGACCTATGTATTCGACAGTGTTTTGCCAGACAATCTCTCCTGAACCCTCTTTGACCATGAGGAGCGATGCTTTGCCGTTCTGAAAGAGTGCAGTGCCGCTGTCATAGGCCAGTTTGAAGTATCCGTTGAGACAGTAATCTGTATCTTTCTCCGCGTAGGCGAACAGGATATTGCCGTCTGCGTCCTGGCTTATGCTCTCGAACTGATAGTTGTCCTGCCTGAAGGGGGTCCAGACGGTCTTCCCGGTCTCATAGTAATAGGTCAGAACGCCTGTCGCCGGCTCGGAGAAAGAGTCGTCATCGATGGAGCAGAGGACTGTGCAGCTGGCGTTCTCTTCATTGACGCTGACGCAGCGATTGATGCTCTCGTAGGCGTAGGCGGGCTTGTAGGACTGTGTCGCCTCTCCGCCCGACGCCTCCTGAATGGAACACCTGCTCAGGATGTCCCCGTTTTGTGAGTCGAGGATGATCACTTCCTGTCTTGTGAAAAGCATCAGCAATGAACTGTCGTTGCCGAGCGCAAGGACTCTCTTGCCGGAACCCTGGAACTTCTGGTACCAGAGAACTTCGCCGTCGCTGAAGCGGACCACGGCCATATCGTCCAGATTCAGGCCGTAGAGCACAAACCGGTCGTTTCCGCAGCTGGTCACAGCGTTCGCGGCGGTGCCGAACAGGTTGTAGGAAGAGAGTGTGTAGGGAGTGGTGTTTTGGCACAGGTCGCAGACTTCCACATCGCCGCTGGTGGAGATCATCGCCATGTAATGGGCGTCCTTAGTGATGGTATAGTTGTCAAGCATGCCGGTCCGCGTCGTGTAGGTCGCGACGCCTCTGAGATTCATGGTCTGCTTGGTCTGATAGGCGCCGATCGCCTGGGACAGCGTGTAGACCGCCTCGGGCACGATCGGCCTGTCACGGCCCTGATCGGGAAGGGCAGCGAGAGAGAGCTGTGCCGCTTTGACATTGTCATTGACGCTCAGCGCCTCCCGCGCCGAAGAAGCCAGATATTCGCTCTGGTTGATCAGCGACTGGCGGTAATTGATCTGAATATTGATGTAGCTCCACACGAAATAAGCCGCGAGGGCAGCCGCGAAAGCAGCTGCTGCCGCAGTAATGCGCATTCTGCGCTTCCGCATTTTCTGGCGCAGATCCGCGTACCGGCAGCCGATCAGGACTGCCGCAAGCCGTGGAAATTCCTCGGCTCTGGCCCTGTGCCAGTCGACCCTGTAGTCGCAGCTGAGCGGCTCCAGCCTTGTTTCGATCGTGACGTCATTGCCGTTCTCATCCTGCACAGTCACTGTCTCTTTGCACAGAATATCCGGCACGACTTCATATGGATCGCCTTCCGCGAGCACCGTCAGAACGTGGTGCTTGTCGTGGCTCTCCAGAAAGAACTCGATCTCTTTCCTGCACCAGATCGACTCAATGTAGCGGGGCGAGCAGATACAGATCAGGTATTCGCTGTTCAGAATCGCGTTTTTGATATTGTCATTGAGATCGCTGGTAGAGGGCAGCTCGTCCTTGTCGCGAAAGACCCGTCCGATCGATTTGATCCCCAGCTCCTTGCGGATGCTCCCCGGGATGACATACCGCTCGATCCGGTTCTGGATCTCCACGGCCACCTTGGTGTCCAGCTCCGCATGCCTATATGAGATAAACGCTTTGTAGTGATAGTCCATCAGGGTGTCCTCGCTGTTAGTTTGTGGTTGGTGACGCGGCTTGCGCCGGCTGGTTCGCGGCTGATACGCCTTGCGTTGCCTTGTGCGCAAGCCGGCGTTGATGCGGTCGGCGGATCTATGACTGGCGTTGGTTCGCGCGGTCGTTAATCCCCCTCTGCCAGGTCCGCGAGGGACGCGTCCTCCGACAGCAGTTTGAGGATCTCTGCTTCATCCTCAGCCGTGATCCCGCTCTGATAATACAGGGAGTATCCGAATTTGGTCGGTTCGATGGTGTAGGACTTGTATGTTGTGAACATCAACACAGGATTTCCGTATTCGTCGACAAAATCGAACCGCATCCAGTAGGTGAAGATCTCGTCTCTGAGTGCCTTAAAGACCCGGCTCATGGTCGCGGCGATCTGTTCATTTTGTGATTCGCCCTCCGGCATTGCAAACTGCAGGCACGGCGTCCCGCTTGTCAAAACACCAAGCCGTGTATACTTCATATCCCCGATCTTGCTTTCGATCTCATCATATAAGTTATGTCTCGAAATGCTGTACGTTGGAGGAATGCAGAATTGCCCATCCTCAGACAAATAGACTTGCTCCGTGTTCTTAAAAGTGACGGCTGCCTGGGAGGAGTTGACCGTGTGAATCGGTGTACCGCAGATCAAAGCTCCCAGAAATTCAGGCATCCAGCTCATTTCGCCTGTGAATCCGTCCTCTGCGGTGAACCCGTTGTGATCCATAACAAAGCGGCCATCCTTGATCGTCTTGTCACAATAGCCATAGGCAAACGGGACATCGTTCACACGCAGAACGATCCTTCCGCCGCCCGCCTTCTCGCAGTTCATTGACAGCTTGTTGAACGTCTCTTTCCGGAGGGCGGACATGTCCAGGGAGATCGATCTTTTGGCATATTGGTTCTGAGGGGTGCCGCTGTTGGCGGACTGGTCCTGAGAGGCGCCGCTGTTGGAAGACTGGTCCTGAGGGCTGATTATTATGTCGGACGGAGATTCTTTGAGGGACTCTCCCAGGGCGCTGAAGCTGACTTCGGAGTTCTTCACGACATAGTCCATGAAATTGTCGGCGAAGAGCCCGAGTTCCATGCGGATCATGATCGAGCGGTCGTTGCCCGGGCGGCGGCCCAGCGCGTAGGGGATGCCTGTGGAATCCAGCCGCTCGCGGATGGCCTGCAGCGTCTGCTCCCAGTTTCGGTCGCTCACGTACGCCTCCTCGGGAGCATATCCGTTGACCACGGTCGTGGCTGTGAATTCGGTGTTCTCAATCTGCCCCGCGCCTTTTATGGCCTCCCCGCTTTCCCACTCCACGACGGGAAGCGATTCCACAAAGAAAGCGTTGGAAAGCGGCTCATGCGTGTAGGAGTAGAGGAGCGAGCTGCAGCGCCCTTTGCTCTTGCCTTCCTCCGTGATGATCAGACTGCGGCTCTCTACATCGGGGATCACCCTGAGACTCGCGTAGCCCTCATAGCCCTCAATGTCCTGCAGGATGAACGGCTGCGGCCATTCCCAGATCTGCGGATTCTCCGCGCAGTATTCCTCCGTCAGCTTGAGCGTAAGATAATTGAATTCCTTCTCCTTCATGCCAAAATCCAGCGGGTTTACAAACTCCGGGCACCCGTAAAGCTTCTCCGCGGATTCGATCGCGCTCCTGGGGAGCGGTATTTTGTCGCCAAAGAAGTTCTGCGGCCCGCTGCTCGTGTTATTGCTAAGCCACAGATTCAGGGGCCTGCTGATCAGAATGCGGCTGATGTCGCGAAGGCTGTAATCGCCGTAGACATCCATGGGAATGTAAAAATTGACGGCGTACTTTGTCCCTTCCGTTGTTTCCAGCTCGGTTTCTTCTTTCAGGTAATTGCCGTCCGTCATGGCGGCGATCCGCCCCTCCACAATTTCCATGTCAGCATCGAACTGCGCGTCCCTTTCATCTCTGTAGTAGCAGAGTTTTCCCATTTCTTCGAGGGGGAGAGCGGTATCGGTGGTGGTGTGGCTGGGGGCGGCGGGTTGTGTGGTACTGCATCCCGCAAGACATAGTGCAGCTGCAAGGCTCACAAGAGCAGCGGCTTTGATCATTTTCAGTTTTCTTCTCAGTCTTCTGAATTCCATGGCCTCTCCGGTTTCTGCTGCTTAAATTGCGCATTTTCTAGCTCGAAATGTCATGCAACTGCGCGAAATCTCTCGTAGATGCGCGAAATCTCTCGTAGATGCGCGAAATCTTACAAATATACTCTACACGAAATCGTTGCTATAGTCATGACTGTCGTGGCCGAGCGTGACCGAAGGGTAACCAACAACTGCGCTCACAGCGAGGAGCGTAGTTGTGGAAGCCCTGTCGTGGACAGGGCTTCCGGTTTTGTTGACGCACAAGCTGTCATGATAGATTAAAGCGGTAGCTTTAGGTACAGGCAAGGCATTATTAAGAATTGTTATCCATGAGTTGAAGTCTTAGGTACAGGCAAGGCTTTTGTAAGAATTGTTCCCCAACGATTTTCCCTGTTTACAGGGTGTTTAGGTACAGGCAAGGCATTTTTAAGAATTGTTCCCCATGGTTTTCAGCTGCTTTAGGTACAGTGGCGATTTTTACATGAAAAGTTCCTGATTCTTTCGAATTCTTTCAGCAGGATTGGAGAAAAATTCAATCAAACAAGCCGTCTGTACCTAAAAACGACCAGAGCTGATAAAATCCGTGGAGAACAATTTAACAAAACAGGCCGTCTGTACCTAAAATCGGTCTAAAGCCATCAAAACCGTGGGGAACAAATTAACAAAACCTGCCGTCTGTGCCTAAAACCGGTCAGCAGCAATCGCAGCAATTAAAACCGCCGAGATCCACGAAGACTTGCAGAAAGAAAATACCAGGCACTCTTATATCTAAGAGTACCTGGTACTTATGTGTGCCATCTTGCTCGAAATCATGTGTGTCATCATGTACGCCATCATGTATGCCATCAAATGATTCATCATGCATTGCAGCGATGTGGCATCCGGTCAAGGTTCGCTGCAGGCAAACCGCTCAATTGTCCTGAGAGTTCTTGTACTCCCGCGCCTTGTTTACGTCAAAATCCCACTCGCAGATAAAGGTCGTCGTATTGTCCATGAACGGCGCGTCATTCCAGGTTCCGTCGTTGGGGATTCCTTTTTTGCCGCGCTCATAATTGAATTCGGCGTAATCCTCGTCGCCGCCGTATGCTTCGCCGTTATCGGGGAGGTCCCACGAACCATACGTGGTCCAGTTCGAATAGCTGCTGTCGCCATCCGATCACTGCCAGTCTCCCTCACTATCTTCGTCTGAATAGCCAAAAAACGCTGTGATCTTAGAGATATCCCGAAGAAGCTCGAACAGATACGTGTTCTCAGCATCGTTGTTGATCACTGCGAGATGCCCGCCCTGCTGGCGGCAGAATTCTGCAACCTGCTCGTAAGTCGTAAACCCATATCGGGATGCATCATAAAATGCATATGTGTGATCTTTGTAAAAATAGTATTCATCAGGAACGGATTTGGGAAGGACGACGTCTTTGTAGGGGCTGTCTTGCTGGTCTGCGTCGGCCTTGGATTCTTTGGCGGGTGCGGATTGTGAATCTTCTGCAGCGGCGAGGGAATCTTCCGAAGCAGCAGGAGTATCAACTGCATCAGCGGGAGTATCTTCCGAAGCAGCGGGCGTATCATCCGAAACGGAGGGAGTATCTGCTGCATCTGTCAGGTCTCCTGAGGCATCATTTGCTGCAGAAAGATCTGTTGTTTCAACCGGTGTATTTGCAGTTGAAACCGCTGAAGCATCCTGGGGCTTCTCTGAGGCATCTGTTTGATTTCCAACGCCGGTATTCGCTGCTGTTGCTGAGACGGGTTTATTGTCGTTTTTGCCGCTGCCGCTTAAGGCGCGATAGCCGAACACTCCCAGCAAAGCGAGTATAATAACGGCTGCTGCGATAATGACTGCCGGTGATGATTTTTGGGCAGCTTGCTGCTGGTTTGATCCGGAAGCTTGCGATCCGGAAGTTCGCGGTCCGGAACCTCCGCCGTGCTGCGGGACCGATCCGGAGCTTCCGACTTGCTGCGCGGCTGGTACAGCAATACCCACCCGGCGGCACTCTTTGCAGATCTCTTCCGCGATTTGGACCTCGGACATGCGGGCGGCTTCGATGCTTTGCCTGTTGCTGATGTCGCCCCACCAAAAATCGTATTTGGCCGGAATAATAGTGGGATCGATCTCGTCCAGCATGACGAGGCAGATTTTCTTGGCGTGGCGCGTTGCCAGGTCATACTCTTTTTTGACAAAGGAGTTCTTCTTCTCGAAGATGCCCTGCGTGAGGAAGAAGAAAACGATTTCTGCCTCGCGAATGTGAATGGCGATCTGCTCCTGCCATTCTTCGTCGGAGATGCGGTGAATGCCGTTGTCATACCAGATATTGATCTGATGCGCGCGCAGTTCCTTGGCGATCTTGCTGAGGCGAACCTGATCTTCTGTGTTATAGCTGACAAAAATGAACGGCTTTTCGTCAGTTGCGTCGAATCCTAAATATCCTGCCATTTTCTTGTCCTCGCCGGCGGGTTGGTGTAACTCCTAGTATAGTATAACACATCAGAAATTGACTTGTTTGCAGTGGAATATCAAATCTGATTCTGATAGCATTGAAGTAGGATTTTTTGACTAACTGCGGCCGAGGCCGGATGTGCGTCTTATGTAATAATTCTGTAATGGGGTCAGACCCCATTTGTTTAAACAACATGTGATGGGGGTCAGACCCCACCTGTTTAAAGGAGTTGGATATGGAAAAACTGACAATTGCTGAGGCAAAGAGACTGAATGACACAATGGTGACAGAAGATCATCTGAAGCTCCATGCGGCGAATGTGGCTGCATGCATGGGAGCGATGGCGGAGTATGAGAAGTATCCGGAGGAGCACCTGGCTCATACAGAGGAACCTCTGCGCGCGGAAGGCGTTCCGGAGGAGGACATTCGGGCGATCCTCAGCCACGGTTATTCCATATGCACGGACGTGGAACCTGTTTCCGATATGGAGAAGAGTCTGTTCACTGTGGATGAGCTCAGCGGCATTATTCAGGCAGCGGCGAGAATGCGGCCCAATGGAATCGAAGATATGAGCCTGAAGAGCTTTATGAAGAAGTGGAAGGACAAAAGATTTGCTGCCGGCTGCAACCGCGAGATCATTCTGAAGGGTTGCGGAATGCTTGGGATGGAAATCCGCGACGTGGCGGAGATCTGCATTCGTGGAATGCAGGAGCACGCGGAGGAGCTGGGGCTCAGTAAGGCGGAGTAAGGGAAGCAGTGTGACTGCTGTAATAACTTTGTAATGGGGTCAGACCCCATTACAGAACGTAACAATTTTGTAATGGGGTCAGACCCCAAATAGGAGGACCGCAATGAAAAAGAGATTTATAGCTGGATTTGTCGTACTTTCAATGATGATGTCTCTGATGACGGGATGCGGAGGGGCAGCAGGCGCGGCCGGCGGGCAGTCAGCTGACAAGTATGCGCTGGAAGCCAGGACGTACCCGATGCGGACGGAATTGGATCGCACAGGGGTCAAGGAGAGAGAGATCACACTGTTTTTTGTCAACGGGGGAGATATACCGTATGTGGCGCTGACGGAATATATGCCTTTGGTGGGAGAGACGTACAAGGATGACGATATCAGCTGCCCGGCGGCGGAGTACGAGATCACGCATCCGGTCAAGGGGCATACCATGATCACCCGCACCGATAACGGTTCCTCTATGGATATCGATGCGGATAAGGACACGATTGATTTCCTGGGAATGGACGCGTTTGTTGCGACGCCTACCAATAACGCTCCCGCGGCGATCCTGAGTCTGGGTGAATCCGGCGTGGGCGGCATTTCCAACCTGTTTGAGGATGATACTTCTTCATACTATCGCTCGGGAGAAACGCTGATCACGTATGATATGTCCGAATATCTCATCGATTTCATCGAGGTGGACGGAGAGTGCTACGCGCCGATGCAGACGATCAATGATCTTCTGATCTCCTGGAATTCCAAGCTGGGTGTGTTCACAGGTGAGGAAGTTCTGTTAAGCTCCGCCAGCAGAAATCTGATCGATGAAATGTATAACGCGCCTACAGGCAATATGAGTGAGGAGTTTGCGCGGTTCAATTATAACGAGCTTCGTTTCGTGCTTGACCACTATTACGGGCTGAAGGAACAGCATAACATTCAGAATTTTGGCGACTTTTTCGGACAGACCGACCTGATCACGGATCTGGCCGGCACAGATCCCAGGAAATTTGACGCGGCGCTCCGCCGACTGACAACAAAATATCTGGACGACGGACACAGCGGACTGCTTAAATTTTCTTTTATGGGAGGAAAAACGGATCCGAATAGTATGGAGGAAGTGCTTGCCCTGGCGAATGATATAGGAACGTCGACCAGCGATCTGGCGTTTTCGTCCCTGCCCGCCCGTGATGCCCGGTTCAAGTATTATCCGGACCGGCCGGACATGAATCCTGACCTCATCGCGACAAAGACCCCCTGGGTTTATGAAGAAGTGGGGGATACCGCGATCCTCACTTTTGATACGTTTGCGGCTAACAAAGTGGATTATTACAAAGAAGCGGACCTCTCAAACCCGCAGGATACGATTGAGCTGATCGCCTATGCGGATTCGCAGATCAAGCGCGAAGACAGCCCGATCCGGAACGTGGTGCTCGACCTTTCTGTTAATGTGGGCGGCGCAGCAGATGCGGCGGCTTTTGCGATCGCATGGTTCCAGGCAGGTGCAGCAAGGATCACTGTGCGCGATAAGATGACCGGAGCGGAGTCTATATGCTCTTACAGTGCTGACGTTAATCTGGACGGAGAGTTTGATCCTGACGATGGCCTGCCGGACTATGTGTCCAAATACCTGCTGATCACTCCCAGTTCCTTCTCCTGCGGTAATCTGGTGCCTGCGTTCCTCAAAGGGGCAAACAATGTCACACTGCTCGGAAAGACCAGCGGTGGCGGCACTTGCACGGTGATGGCGTTTACAAGTGCCAGCGGAGCTGTGTATGCAATTTCCAGCCCGCTGCAGATCAGTATGATCAGAAATGGATCTATGTACGATATCGATAAGGGCGTTGATCCGGATTTCACGATCAGCAAATACGACACTATGTATGACCGCGAGAAGCTGGTTGACTTCATCCACAACCTGCCTTGACGGTGAGTCAGAGGGGCAGTGATTCACTTTGGCGTATCGAGACAATCGTGACCAAAGGGTAACCCTGTGGTCACCACCGTAGCGGTGTGAACCGAAGGGTAACCTTGTGATCTTAACAATTCTGTAATGGGGTCTGACCCCATTACAGAGTGTAACAATTACGTAATGGGGTCAGACCCCATCTGTGAGGAGAAATGGTATATCTTGACAACATCTACTGGGGACTTTTGATTTTTCCTCTGATCGCGGCAGTTTTCACGCTGCCGTACGCGCTGTACCAGTACAACAAGTACGGTTCAGTGTCAAAACTCAGGACCCTGATCATCTACAGCTTTATCCTCTACATGCTGATCGCCTTTTTCATGGTGTGTCTGCCCTTGCCGGACTGGGAATCGACAGTGGGCAACAGGTGGCAGGATCACCTGAACCTGATCCCGTTCCGGCAAATCTGGCTGTATTGGCGGAACAGGCCCTTGAACTTTGAAACGCTTGCGGCATATGCGCAGAGCATGTCTCTGTGGCAGCTGCTCTTCAACATTCTTCTTACGGTGCCTTTTGGCGTCTATCTTCGCTATTATTTCAAGCAGAGCCTGCTGCGCACGATCCTGTTTTCGTTTCTGCTCAGTCTCTTTTATGAGGGGAGCCAGCTGTCGGCTTTGTTCGGGCTTTATCCCGGACCCTACAGGCTGGCGGACGTGGAGGACCTGATCTGCAACACGCTTGGAGGCGTGGTCGGCTATCAGATCGCGTATGTGTTTATGGTGATCCTGCCGAGCCGCGACGAGATCGACGAGATTGCGATAACGGATGGCAAGAGGGTTTCCGGACCTCGAAGAATGTGGGCGGTCGCTTTTGACTATTTATGCAGCTCGACTTTATATACAATCTTGTGCGGGGCGATCGCTGTTTTGACACCGGATTTCTATGCCGTGTTTACCAATGGCGAGATCTATAACTGGACATTTTTCTGTCTCTATTCTATGGTGCTGGCGTTGCTGACAGGAGGCGTGACGATGGGGCACGGCATCTGCCGGATGACGCTTGTGTCGGAGAAGGGAAAGCGGGCCTCGGCGGGGCAGATTGTGAGGCGCTATCTGTTCTTGTGGCTGTTCACAGAGCTGCCGCTCATCATCGCGAACCTGATTGCGACTGGCCGGTTCGAGTTTGTCAATAGTTTCGTCATTATTGGGCTGCTTGCTTTGTCCAGATTGTACTTTGTTGCGTATTTCATTTTGGAGGTGTTCAGAAAAGAGGCGATTCCGATGCCGCACGACCGGCTCAGCGGAACGACGTACAGAAGCCTGAGTTGAGTCAGCGGACTGTCCCCGTGACTCAGAGTCAGCGGACCTGTACCTCTGACTCAAACGGAGGATAAGCAAATGGATGAAAGAATTATGAAGGAAACCGGCAAGCTGGGTTTCGGCCTGATGAGGCTGCCGCACAAGGGGCTCTCCATCGATATCGAGCAGACCAGCAAGATGGTGGACATGTTCATTGAGGGCGGCGGGACGTACTTTGACACCGCGTATGTGTATCAGGGGTCGGAGGCGGCCGCGAAGAAGGCCCTGGTCGAGCGCCATCCGAGGGAGTCCTACACGCTGGCGACCAAGCTCAACGCGAGCATGCTTGCGGTGTCTGCCACGGAGAAGATGGCCAAAAAACAGTTTGAGACCAGCCTTGAGCGCACCGGCGCGGGATATTTTGACTACTATCTGCTGCACGCGCTGGACAGCAAGAACTACCAGCGCTACGAGAAATTCGGGATCTGGGATTTCGCGAAGGAGAAGAAGGCGCAGGGGCTGATCAAGCACATGGGATTCTCTTTCCACGGCAGGCCCGAGCTTCTGGACAAGCTTCTGACGGAGCATCCGGAGGCGGAGTTCGTGCAGCTGCAGATCAATTACGCGGACTGGGAGAACATTATGGTGCTCGCCAGGGGCAATTACGAGGTCGCGCGCAAGTACGGCAAGCCGATCATCGTCATGGAGCCGGTCAAAGGCGGCAAGCTCGCCGATCCTCCGGAAGAGGTCAAAAAACTGTTCAAATCCTACGCTCCTGACCGCTCCTACGCGTCCTGGGCCATTCGGTTTGTTGCGTCGCTGGACGGCATCCTGACAGTATTGTCGGGCATGTCCACGATCGGGCAGATGAAGGACAACCTCAGCTACATGGGGAAGTTCGAGCCTTTCAATGAAGAGGAGTGGGCGATCATCAGCAAGGCCATGAAGATCATGGGCGAAGTCAACGATATTCCCTGCACGGCCTGCGGCTACTGCACGGGCGGATGTCCGCAGCAGATCGCGATTCCCGATATCTTCAAGGCGGCGAACCTGCAGTTGGGCAGCGGCAGGCTGGCTGAGGCAAAGGCGGCCTATGCGGCGGCGGCTCCGGAAGGCAGACGCGCTTCCGACTGCATTGAATGCGGTCAGTGCGAGGGCGTGTGCCCGCAGGGCATTCCCGTGATCAAAGAGCTGAAGCGGGCAGCGGGGATGTTTGAATAATACTTGATCGATGCGGGATCCGTATCCGAGACCTGCGTAACAATTATGTAATGGGGTCTGACCCCATTACAGTGATATAATAATTCCGTAATGAGACCGTAATGGGGTCAGACCCCACCCGACACATATGAAGCTGCTGAGATCGACATTTGAAAAGAACTTCATAGAGCACACGATGCTGATCGCCCTTCCGATCATGCTTCAGAACGGCATCACCAATTTCGTGAACATGCTCGATAACATCATGGTAGGACGGATCGGCACGGATCCGATGACGGGAGTTTCAGTCGTGAACTCCCTTCTGTTTGTGTGGAATCTGTGCGTGTTCGGCGGCTTGTCGGGAATCGGAATCTTTACGGCACAGTATTGCGGCAAAGAGGACGACGAAGGCGTCCGCAGGACTTTCCGCCTGCAGATCATACTGTCCTTTCTGCTCGTAGTAGCGGGAATCGGCGTTTTCATGAATTTTGGCAGACCGTTGGTCAACCTTTATCTGCACGAAGACGGCGGCGGTGGTTCTGTGGAAGCGACTATGCGCGCCGCCATGCAATATCTCTCAGTGATGTGCATCGGCTTCCTGCCCTTCGCGCTCACACAGGCATACGACACGACGATCCGTTCCTATGGCGAGACGGTCGCGCCTATGATCGCGTCCTTCATCTCGGTGGGAGTGAACCTTGTGGGGAACTATATTTTGATCTTCGGGAAGCTCGGCGCGCCGGCGTTAGGAGTCGTCGGTGCAGCGATGGCAACCGTGATCGCGCGGTTCGTGGAGCTCACTTATATCGTTGTGTGGGCGCACACGCATGCCGCCCGGGTGCCGTTCGTGGTCGGTGCGCTGCGCAGCATGTACGTGCCTGCTGAGCTGACGGTCAGCTGCATCCGGAAAGGCCTGCCGCTCCTCCTCAACGAGGCGCTCTGGTCCGGCGGAATCGCGACGCTGACGCAGTGCTACAGCGTGCGCGGCCTGTCAGTGGTCTCGTCGCTCAACATTTCGCACACGCTGGCCAACGTGTTCAATGTCGCGTTCATCGCCATGGGATCAGCGACTGCCATCATTATCGGTCAAAAACTAGGCGAATGGGGTGAATCGCGCTCCGACGATCTCATAGAAGAGGCCTGGAAACTGACTTTGTTCTCGGTATTCCTGTGCATGATCTCGTCGCTCATCATGGTCTCGCTCTCCATAGTGTTCCCGCGGATCTACAACACAAGCGGTGAGATCCGCGCGCTGGCGACCAGGCTCATATGCGTAACCGCCTGCATCATGCCTATTCAAGCTTTTAACAACGCGTCCTACTTTATCATCCGCTCCGGCGGCAAAACATGGATCACCTTCCTCTTTGACTCTTTCTTCTGCTGGGTGGTATCCATCCCGGCGGCCTTTTTCCTGGCGCACTACACGCAGATCCCGATCGTGCCCATGTACGCGCTGGTGACGGGCAGCGAGCTGCTCAAGGTCGGCATCGGCCTAACGCTCGTCAATAGAGGCGTCTGGATCCGGGATATCACGGTGTAGAACAGCTGCCCGCAACAATTTTGTAATGGGGTCTGACCCCATTACAGGGATGTAACAATTATGTAATGGGGTCAGACCCCACCCGTTTAGGAGACCTGCAGTATGTTAGAAAAGCAGCTGATCGGCGGTGTAATGATCGACTGGGCCAAAATAGCGCAATACAGCTATCTGCGCACCATCCCCGCGCTCAGCGGCGTCGACGAGATCCGCTTCACCCATAATGTGACGTTTTTCGTCGGCGAGAACGGCAGCGGAAAATCTACGCTGCTGGAGGCGATGGCGATCGCCAGCGGCTTTAATCCGGAAGGCGGATCCCGGAACTACAACTTTTCTACGTATGACTCGCACTCCGAACTATGCGGCGCAATTCGACTGCGGAGGGGCGTGCGGAGTGCCCGATGGGGCTATTTCCTGCGCGCGGAGAGCTTTTACAACGTGGCGACGAAAGAAGATGAGTACAGCAGGGGACCCGGCGGAAGGCCTCAGCATTTCCACGAGAAGTCGCACGGGGAGAGTTTTTTGGCGCTGGCGCAGAACAGCTTCCGCCCCGGCGGATTGTATTTTCTGGATGAGCCGGAGGCAGCCCTTTCTCCGCAGCGGCAGCTGACTTTGTTGGTGGAGATCGACCGCTGCGCCTGCGGAGGGGCCCAGTTCTTCATCGTCACACATTCACCGATCCTTCTGGGGCTGCCGGGCGCTGAGATTCTGAGCTTCGATGGCGGACCGGTCCACCCGATCGAATACGAGGAGACGGACAGCTATCAGGTGACGGAAATGTTCATCAATAACAGGGAGCAGATCCTGCGAAGGCTGCTGGAAAACTGATTATGAGAAGCGGGCAGGAGTCGTGACTGCGGGGCAGCCAGCAACGGCGCTCACAATGAGGAGCGCAGTTAACAAATACGTAATGGGGTCAGACCCCATTACGACAACATTACGTGACGTAGCAATTCTGTAATGGGGTCAGACCCCACCCAAAGGAGGAACAAAAATGCAGACTGTAGAATTCAACAAGCCGCAGGTGATCAAGTATCTGGCATACACGTTCGGCATTGCCTATATCATTCAGATTGCGGTTGCGATGCTGTACCGGAACGGGGGCAGCGCCATCGGGCAGATGATCATGGCCGCGATGATGTTTGTTCCTCTGCTCGGCGTCAAGCTTTCCGGCGGGAAGGCCGAGGGCATGGAGTGGAAGAAGCTGCATATCCGCAGGAATTACAAGACGATCCTGCTCGCGTGGTTTCTGCCCGCAATCCTGACTGCGATCGGTACGGCCTTGTATTTTCTGGTCTTCCCGGGGCATTTTGACCTGACCGGCGCTTACCTGGCAGACAACGGCGGGCAGGCAGCGCTCGACCAGCTGGCTGCGCAGGGCATTTCATATCGTACATATATTCTCAGCAGTATTCTGGCCTGCGTCACGTATGCCCCGCTGATCAATTCGGTCTTTGCATTTGGCGAAGAGGTCGGCTGGCGCGGCTTCCTTTATCCGCAATTAAAGTCAAAATACGGACACAAGAAAGGCTGGCTCCTGGGCGGAATCATTTGGGGCGCGTGGCACTGGCCGCTCATCTGGCTGATCGGATATGAGTATGGGTTTGGATATTTTGGCTTCCCGGTAGTGGGAATGCTGCTTTTCTGTGTCTTCACAGTCGGGCTGGGAATTCTGTGCGACTGGCTGTACGAGCGGAGCGGAAACATCTGGATGCCGGCAATCCTTCACGGGGCGATCAACGCGGCGGCGACGGTGCCCCTGGTAATGTGCTCGGTTTACAGCGGCACCACGAGACTCCTGGGGCCGGCGCCCAACGGACTCATTGCAGGTCTGCCGATCCTGGCGTTCGCGGCAGTGCTGGCGGTGCGGAGCAAGGATTGATTCAAAATGTAAGGATATGGACCCGGAAGGGCGACTTTCAGCACTTGTGCGCGGAGCCCTGAAGGGCCCGTATCCGAACTCTTAATGAACTGATCGCAGGGACAGGACCGGCGATCGATAACAGGAGGGACCCGACATGAGACTTTTTATTGCGATCATGCTTTCCGATGATATGAAGAAGGCGGTAACCGGCACCATGCACGAGCTCAAGAAAGCCGACGTGCGGGGCAGCTATGTGCCCGCGCAGAACCTGCATGTCACGCTGGCCTTTATCGGCGAGACCAAAGACGCTTCCTCTGTCAAAACAGCGATGCAGACACTGTCCTGCAAACCTTTCCGCATGGCCTTCGCGGAGATGGGCGTTTTTGACAACCTCTTGTGGGTCGGCATCAAGGGCAACCAGGGCTTGAACAAACTGGCTAAATACGTCGGAACAGCACTCGACGAGGCGCAGATCCCTTACGACCGCAAGAAATTCGTGCCGCACGTAACGATCATCCGCAACATGGGCGGCCCCTGGAAAAAAGTCTCTCCGCCCAAGGCAGACATGACTGTCAAGAAGGTTTCCCTCATGAAATCAGAACAGAAGAATGGGAAGCAGGTATATACCGAGATCTTCTCGGTCGATCTGGGCGGCAAGGCCTGACACTGTGACCGCAGGGAACAGCAGCGCTCTCGTTGTGAGCGCAGCTGTGGAAGCCCTGCCCAAGGCAAGGCTTCCGGCGTATCGAGACCGCGACCGCAGGGTAACCCTGTGATCGCTAAAGCCTGAAACCGTAACCGCAGGGTAACCCTGTGATCACCAAAGAAAGGAGTTAAAAATGAGAAAGAAATTAGCACTGATCTTAGTAATTGCAATGGTACTGGCAGTATTCGCCGGCTGCGGCAGTTCCGGAAATGGAAACGGAAGCGGCGGTGGTGAAGAGAGCAGCGCCGCTGTATCTTTTGACCCGGCTGAGGTGAAGACCATGGGAGATGTCTTCGCGGCGGCTGACGAAGATAATTATCAGGATTTATATACGGACACGACGTATATCTACGTCTTCTACGTGGGCGATGTGTGCTACCGCGCGGTGGCGGACATGCCGGCGGACGTCTCGGAGGCTGTCTGGGCCATCGAGTTTGACGACGAGGACAAGGATCAGAAGGTCCGCGACTTGGTCTCCCCGCTCGAAGTCGCAAGACTGGAGAATCTCACCGAGCAGATCCCCAGTCAGGAGGAGCTGGACAAGCTCGTCGGCAAAACAGGACAGGACCTCTTCGATGACGGCTGGGATTACTACTACTATAACCTGGATGAGATGGAGGCCGGCCTGAACCACGGGCCGTTTGCGTACATCGTCAAGTTCGCGTATGACGGCGAGCCAATGGTCAACAGCGACGACTTTGACTTCTATGAGGCGTTCAAAGACCTGCCCATCACATCCGTTACCTACGATGGAATCGGCGACGCGGCAAATATGGACTGATCTGATTGCTGGTGCGCGACCGCAGGGTAACCCTGCGGTCTTTTTCAATTAAGTAAGGATATGGGTCCGGAAGAGCGACTTTCAGCACTTGTGCGCGGAGCTCTGAAGGACCCATATCCGATTTATGCAAAACGAGATCACAGGGTTACCCTGCGGTCTTTTTTTAACGAAACCCCTTGACTCCTACGTAACGTCATAGTTTATTGTTATCATACCGAAAGCAATGGAGGTGACAAACTATGATGACGGTCAACGAAGTCAGCAAGCTGACAGGCGTGAGTATACGCACCCTGCAGTATTATGACAAGATCGGGCTGCTGCACCCGGCGGAGTACACCGGAGCGGGGTACCGGCTCTATGACGACGCGGCGCTGGAGACTCTGCAGCAGATCCTGCTCTTCAGAGAATTGGAATTCCCTCTGAAGGACATCAAGAAAATTGTGGGGAGTCCGGATTTTGACCGGAGTAAGGCGCTGGAGCAGCAGATCGAGCTTTTGACACTGAAGAAGGAGCACCTCGAGAACCTGATCGACCTTGCCAAAGGATTAAAACTGAGAGGAGTGAGACATTTGAAATTCGACGCATTTGACACAAAGAAAATCGACGAGTACGCCGCGCAGGCGAAGGCCTCCTGGGGAACGACGCCGGCCTACAGGGAATTTGAAGAGAAGTCCAAGGGGCGGACGCGCGAACAGGATCAAAACATTGCCCTTGGCCTGATGGATATCTTCTCCGAGTTCGGGGCCATCAAGGACGCGGACCCGGGCTCTGTAGGAGCGCAGGCGCTGGTGAAGAAGCTGCAGGACTATATCACACAGAACTTTTACACCTGCACGAACGAGATCCTGAGCGGACTCGGCAAAATGTACGCCGGCGGCGGTGACTTCACGAAGAACATCGACAGCTACGGCGGCGAAGGCACAGCCGAGTTCGCACACCGGGCGATCGAGATCTACTGCAAGTGACCAAGACCGGAGGGTTACCCTTCGATCATTAACAACTGCGCTCGAGACCGCAGGGTTACCCTTCGGTCTCAACGAGGAGCGCAGATGTGGAAGCCCTGTCTGGGACAGGGCTTCCGGTTTTTTTCAATAAGTAAGGATATGGGTCCGGAAGGGCGACTTTCAGCACTTGTGCGCGGAGCCCTGAAGGACCCATATCCGATCTTTGCGATCAAGACTGTATAGCCTGTGGCATTGGTTTACAAAATGCAATTAATATCATATAAAATGTAAGATATACTTGACATAATGCTATCGAAGGCATATCATATCCTTAAAGAAAACAACCGTGTCCCGGTAAAAGGAGGCAGATATGTATAACGAAGCAAGAATGTTTGGTGTTGCAACAGGTGTAGCAGTCGGATTAGTGCTTGCGCTGATCATTGTCAGGACGGTCAACCGTGACAGGAAACTCAGGACCGAGTATGATGAGATGCAGAAGCTGGCGCGCGGCCAGGCTTACAAATATGCGTTTTACGCGGTGATGATCTATGAAGCGCTGGTATGCTGGCTGTCGATGGGTATAGAGCTGCCGGCAGAGCAGAGTGTGATCCACTTTTTTGGCATATTCGTCGGAATTACCGTGCAGGCGTGCTATTGCATCTGGAAGGACGCATACATCGGACTGAACACGAACCTGAAAAGGTACATCATCCTGGTGACGGCCGCGTCCATTCTCAACCTGCTCGCGGCGTTCATGGCTTGGAAAGCCGGAGAGCTGTTTGTCGACGGCAAATTCCAGCTGCAGACGATCAACCTTCTCTGCGGACTGATGTTTGCGGCGATCGGCGCAGTCGGCCTTGCCAAAAAACTGGCAGACAGGGAGGAGGACGCATGAAGAACCTGAAATTGAAAGCGGCCAGGGCCGGCATGGACATGTCGCAGGCCGATCTTGCAGAGGCTGTCGGCGTCTCCCGCCAGACGATCAGCGCGATCGAGAAGGGCGACTACAATCCGACCATCAACTTGTGCATCAAGATCTGCAAAGTCCTGGGCAAGACCCTCGACGAACTGTTCTGGACCGAAGAATGAAATAACTGCGCTAAGATCAAAGGGTAACCCTATGATCTTATCAAGGATATGGGTCCTGAAGGGCGACTTTCAGCACTTGTGCGCGGAGCCCTGAAGGACCCGTATCCGAGGTATATTTGGAAGACCGAAGGGTAACCCTTCGGTCGAACTGAGGAAATGCGGAATGAGCAAAAGAGTACTTATTATGAATACAGGCGGCACGCTGGCATCCGTTGCCAAGGAGCACGGCCTGACGCCGGGCCTGACGACGGAGTCCATGGAGCGCGAGCTTCACATCGTGGCGGGCGAAGCGCAGCTTACTATGCAGGAGTTTTCGTCGCTGGACAGCGCCAACATCTTTCCGGAGGACTGGGCGCGCCTCGCGCAGGCTATCAGTCTGCAGAGGGAATATTTTGACGGAGTTGTGGTGATCCATGGAACCGACACGCTGGCGTACACCTCGTCCATGTTGTCGTACATGCTTCAAAACATCAACATCCCCGTAGTGATCACCGGCAGCCAGCTTTCCATCTCCAATCCTGTGGCGGACGCGATGGAGAACCTGCGGTGCGCGATCTACATGGCGCAGAGCGGGTGCCCGGGCGTGTTCGTCGCTTTCAACAGGAAAGTGATGCTGGGATGCAGGGCGTCGAAGGTGAGATCGCTGAGTTTTGACGCGTTTGACAGCATCAATTGTGAGAACGTGGCGGAGATCAGTTCGATCGGCATGAAGATCAATCGGAGAATGCTGCCTGTGAAGAAGGGCGTTTTCAAGCTGCAGGACCGCTACTGCCCGGACGTGGCAGTCATCAAGCTCTTCCCCGGCATGCACAGGGAAGTGCTGCGGATGTACGCGGAGAAAGGGTACAAGGCTTTCTACATCGAGGCGTTCGGCCTGGGCGGTATGCCATTTCTCAAGCACGATTTCATCAGCGAGATCCGCAGTCTCATCGAGAATGGAGCGACTTTCCTGGTCGGTACGCAGTGCCGGTTCGAGGGCAGCAGTCTGGAGGTCTACGAGACCGGCCGCCGGGCGCTTGAAGCAGGCGCGATCCAGGCCTACGACATGACTTCGGAAGCGGCTGTCACCAAGCTGATGTGGGTGCTTGGCCAGACAGAGGATCCGCAGGAGATCCGGGAATACTTCCACCTGAGTTTGTGCGGGGAGGTGTCGATTACGTAAGCAGAAATCAGATTCGTGCTGGCGCGCCGGCTTGGAGCTTTCAATTATTGCTCCAGTTCGGCGCGCCGGTTTAGTGCTGCAGGACGGAATCTGCAGTCAGACGCTGCAGGACAGCGTCTGCAATCTGGCGCAACAGCAGGTTGCTTGTTAGCAGCGCCTCCGTAAAGCATAATATAGTTATAATTAATACGGGAGGTGTGCTTTATGGAGACCAAAGATATACTCAGATCACTTCGCGAGAAGAACAAACTGACCCAGGACCAGATGGCAGAGCGTCTGATGGTCACGAGGCAGGCGGTGAGCCGATGGGAAAACGGCGATACGCAGCCCAACACAGACACTCTTCGGATCCTGTCCAAAGAATTCAATGTTTCGATCAACACGCTCCTCGGCTCCCCGAGGCAGCTGATCTGCCAGTGCTGCGGCATGCCGCTCGACGACGCGATCATCGGCAGGAACAAGGATGGCTCGCTCAACGAGGACTATTGCCAGTGGTGCTACGCGGACGGCACTTACACATACAGCGACATGGACGACCTGATCCGCGTCTGCGTGCCCAACATGGTACAGCAGGGCTTCACTGAGGAGCAGGCGCGCACCTACATGCAGCAGATGCTGCCCAAGCTCGACTACTGGAAGCGCTACGACGAGCTCAGCGACGATGGTCAATTCGAATCGTTCAAAAAACAGCTCATCACCGAGATCAACGACCTTCACATCGAAGGCATGCCCCAACTTGACAAGCTGAACGCGCTGGTCGGCAAATATGTCAACCTTGAGTATCGCCTTCCCAACGGAATGAAAGTGAAATTCCTCGATGACCAGACAACCTATCTGGGCAACCAGCTGGAGTCCGAGATCGTGGAGGGGCTGTGCTTTGGAGTGCTTGCAAATATGGAGTTCATCCTTGTCTGCACTTATGAGAAGGATGGGGAGAATCCGGAGCTGATCCTTTATAAGAAGAGGTAATCTTCAAGAACTGATGTAACTGAGTTTAGATGCTTGCTGCGCGCTGCCCATTGGGGCGGCGCGTTTTTTGATACCACTAAGAACCGCATTCGTTGGCTTCCTATCGGGTATCTCAGAAAATCCCATCACTAAGAAATCATTATTTTGGATTTTATCGGGCATCTTGAAAAATGCGCTCACTAAAAAATCAATTTGACGGATTTTATCGGGTATCTTGAGGTAAAATTTTGCTCCAACAGGAATGGCCTTTTTCTAATCTTAGTAGAGTTGTTCAAAAAATTACACCAAGGAGGCAGTTTCGCAAGTTTTTATCGGTGCTCCGGCTAGCTGTCAGGCTACACCAAGAAGATAATTTCTGAAAAGATAGTGGAGAGGGGGATTATGGACCCTTGTGGAGGTACCCGATAAGAATACAGCATTAAAAAAGTTAGTGGGTCCACTTTGTCAAGATACCCGATAAGATGTCAACATAAGAAAAGTTAGTGGAACCACTTTTCCGAGATGCCCGATAGGATGCTGATAAAAGGGAAGTTAGTGGAACCAGAAACCGGGAAGGAAACCAGAAAATCCGGGATAGCAACCCAAAAACAGAGATTGGCTCCAAGAAACCCCACAATTTTATACCTCCAGTATAATGACACAGCAAACAATTCATGTTATAGTATCGAAAGATGAATAAAACAGGATCACTGATCCGGAAAGGAACGGCAATGTTGAAGAGAAATACGTTCAACCTCACAATTTCATATCGCCCGTATGATCTTCAGGGAACAAGTATGCCTACAGCTGAAAAAGCTGATTGGTTTATTCCTGCATGCCTCATTGCGACCGGATCAAGTGGATATCTGAAGCGGGGTGCCCTCACGCGCATACCCGAATAGTCAGATTTGTCAGCATATAGATTGCTCAGACTGCCGCTTGTCCGATGGACGGGCGGCTTTTTTGTGCGCTAATCTGGTAAGTGCAGCTCGTGCTTGCACGAAGATGCATTTACCGGCAAACGGTCAACCGAGTAGGGGACCCCTGCTCGATGATGAATTTTAAGGAGAACTCAAAGATGAAAAAGCAAACATTGAAAAACAGTTATGCGAATCCGCTCCCGCTGCGGGAGAAGGATCAGCCGGGTCGCGCAGAAAGCGCAAAGGCTAATGAAATAAGACATAACAAGGCAATGGCAGCATAACCGGCACCCCTGTGGGCCGGCGCTGCCGGAACATAGGAGGTGCGATATGATGGGCATGAGGGGCATTCCTTACATCAACACAGTCGCAACAGGTCAAAACATTGACCACTTACGAATCGAAGCAGGCATGTCTGTAAAGGATATGCAGGCAGTATTTGGTTTTGCGACACCGCAGGCGATCTACAAGTGGATCCACGGCACATCCATGCCGACTATCGACAACCTGGTGATCTTAGCAGCAATGTTTGATGTCACCATGGATGAGATTGTCGCGGTAGACAACGTGATGAGCAAGTGCGTATGAAACCACAAATTATCCGACGCCTGCAGGCGCAGGAGCATCTGCAGGCGTCAGGATCAAACAATATGATATTGAGAATATGTCGGTGGTAGCTCAAATGGTAGAGCGCTGGAAAAAACAAATCCTGTTCGGGATTTTAACAGCAGCCACGTTGGGATACAGATGTTGTTGGTTCAAGTCCAACCCGCCGGCTTAGTGAGATGTTCGATGCAACACCTCAAATGGATGTTGGATGCAACACCTCTGATGGGTGTTCACTGCAATATCTCAAAGGGATGCTCACAGCAATAATAGATCGAACACATCCCGTTACGAAACAGCATCCTGAATATGTGACCCTTACAGCAATACCATTGGTAAGGCAGACTGTTAATCTGGTAAGTGGTTCGAATCCGCTATTAAAAGGGTCATGACTTTAACGCCCGCCGGCCTTCGGCCAAGGCGTACTTGTGCGCAAAGCCTGGAGCATTCGTGCTCCGGATAAAGCGCACAATACGCGAAGCCAATAGCGTACGCACTTCGGCCAAAGAAGTGCCCGCGGGATAAGAAATAAACTACAGCGGAAAGGAGGAAGACGACTATGCATTTCGCTGAAGCGGCGCGACTGAACGCCGCATTTACAAGAACTGAAAATGGAGCCGTAGCGCTGAACACTACGGGCGATGCCCGACTGGATTTCTTTGGGACCGTCGGTTCACTCCGCACGGCTGACAAGGAGCGGATCACCCGTCTTTTCTCCGAGGCCTGGAAGGCGGACCCGCTGTTCGCGACAAGGATCGCGTTCTACGCGCGAGACGTGCGCGGCGGCCTTGGTGAGAGACAGACGTTCCGCACGATCCTGCAGTACATGGCCCAATACCATCCGGAGGGGCTGCGTCCCAACCTGGATCTGATCGGTGTATACGGTCGTTACGACGACATGTACTGCCTGATCGGAACGCCTCTGGAAGATGAGATGTGGGCTGCTATGAAGAAGCAGTTCGAAGAGGACCGCATGAACATGGAGGCCGGCAACGCGATCTCTCTGCTCGCAAAGTGGATCAAGACCGCGGATGCTTCTTCTGAGAACACCAGGAAGATTGGTGTTTTGACAGCGAGGAAGCTGGGCTACTCTGTGTACGAGTTCAAGAGACTGGTGCGCGCGATGCGCAGACAGATCGGCGTTGTCGAAACACTGATGTCCGCCGGCCGTTGGGATGAGATCCGCTATGCGGAAGTTCCGTCCAGGGCGATGATGATCTACAGAAATGCCTTCATGAGGCACGATGAGGAGCGCTTTGGCGAGTTTGTGCAGAGGGCGGTGCGCGGTGAGGAGACAGTGCACTCCGCGACGCTGTATCCGTACGACATCATCGAAAAGGTGATGGAGATGCACTGGAACGGATGCAGGATCAGGGAAGATGATGTGCTGGAGGCCCAGTGGCGCCAGCTGCCGGATTATGTGGAAGCGGGGACCAACGCGCTGGTCATTGCGGACACGTCCGGCTCCATGTTTGGCAGGCCGTTGGCGACATCTGTCGGACTGGCGGTGTACTTCGCGGAGCGGAACACCGGCGCTTACCACAACATGTTCATGTCCTTCTCCGGGACTTCCAGGATTCAGGTGCTGAAGGGCGATACTTTGGCTCAGAAGCTGCGAAGCATCGACATGAAGGACTGGGCGAACAACACGAACCTGGAAGCGGCTTTCAAGCATGTGCTGGAAATCGCCGTGAGGTATCGTGTGCCTGCAGAAGAGATGCCGAAGTCCCTGATCGTGATCTCTGATATGGAGATCGACTTCTGCGGCAACAAGAACTGGACTTTCTACGAGAAGATGGCGCAGAAGTTCAGAAAGTTCGGCTACCAGATCCCCAACATCATCTTCTGGAATGTGGCGAGCCGCCACGATGTCTTCCATGCCGACAAGGGGCGCACGGGCGTGCAGCTGGCGAGTGGCCAGTCTGCGGCGGTGTTCCGTCAGGTGATGCAGTGCATCGGCCTGAACCCTGTCGAGGCGATGGAGAAGATCATCGGTTCCGAGAGATACGCGGCTATCGAAGTGGCATAAATAAGTAAATAATTAAGGATACAGGTCCTGAAGGGCCTGTATCCTTTTTGCTTTGGAAATAGACCTCTGGGGTAGTTAGTGGACATGTGTCTACAAACTACCCCAGAGGTCTATTTTAGTGGACATGTGTCCATAAACCACCCCAGAGGTCTATTTTTGCAGAAATTGACATAGCTGACACAGGGTATTATTTTATTAGGGAAAGGAGAAGTCAGCTATGTATAACGAACAGAATAATAATGACTTTAATAACAAAGAAATACAGAACAACTCCGAATTACAGGAAACCTTCGATCAGCAGCACGAATATGTAACCTACGGCAGGAGATTCATCTCCTACAAATGGTACAAACCGCTCCTCGTAGGTCTGGTCCTGGGAATTCTGTACCTTACCATCGGCTCAGGAGCGATCTATGCGCTGGTGAAGCTGAATCATGAAGCGGTTGAAGCAAGCGGCGTATTGCTTAGCGGCTACGAGAATATGGACGTGAGCTCAGTGGCAGGCGTGATGGTTAACCTGGGCGGTCTTGCGATTTTGATCCCCTTTCTCTGGATTGCGAGCAAGATTGTCAAGGACAGGCCGTTTTCTTCCTATTCCTCTTCCAGAGGAGGCTGGAACTGGAAGCTGTTCTTCAAGTGCTTCCTGATCGCCATCGTGATCGTCGGCATCCCCGCCCTTATCACGAACCTTGTGGAAGGCGGCGGAGACGGCATCAACCGCTTTACGGTTCTGTCCTTCTTGGCTCTCACCATCATGGGACCGCTCCAGTGCATCGCGGAGGAGTACATTTTCCGTGGATTCTTCCTGCAGACGATCGGCAGCTGGGTCAAAATACCGATCGTCGCCATCGTTGTCTCAGCGCTGGTATTCACCGCCGGCCATCCCTATAAACTCGCCGGCGTGATTTCAGTACTGGTCAGCGGCCTGATCTGGGGCTTTATGGCCAAGACAACAAGAGGTCTGGAAGCATCCAGTGCCGCGCACATCGCCAATAATATGGCTGTTTTCTACACGATGGGCTTTGGAATTGTGAAATTGACCGCCGAGATCCCGGTCGCTGATATGATCGTCAGTGTCGTGAAAGACGCTGTGTACCTGATCGTGATCTTTATCATCGCCCGCAAGACAAATTGGTTCAACGAAGTCCAGGCAGACGATGTGAAGGCTTTCAACGAAAAAGTAGAAGCCAAGATGGCAGCTAAGGCGGCCAAAAACTAAGCAGTAAGATAATAGTAAGATAATATGTAAGGATATGGGTCCTGAAGGGCGACTTTCAGCACTTGTGCGCGGAGCCCTGTAGGACCCGTTTCCGGTTTATGGAACCGGATATTTGTAATCGATCCAGAAGCGTATTATGGAGGTAACGAATGGTTCTGATGACACTGGAGGGGATCGGAATAACCTTCGGCGACACAGCGATCCTGCAGAATGTGACACAGGGAATTGACGAATATGACCGGATCGGCGTGATCGGCATCAACGGAACCGGCAAATCCACGCTGCTCGCAATCGTGGCCGGCGCGCTGGAAGCGGATGAAGGGCAGATCATACGGCGAAACGGGCTCAAGATCTCGTATCTTCCGCAGAATCCGGTTTTTGACCCCGAGCGGAGCGTCCTGGAGAATGTGGTCCGCAACATAGAACAGGACCAGGAATTCTGGAACGTCCAGGGCGAAGCGGCAGCGATGCTGGAAAAACTGGGCATCGAGGATCCTTCCGTAATGCCGGATACGCTTTCAGGCGGACAGCGCAAGAGGGCGGCGTTGGCAGCGGCACTGCTGACGCCCAGCGATCTTTTGATCCTGGACGAGCCTACCAACCATCTGGACCACGAGATGATCGAGTGGCTGCAGAATCAGTTGGAGAGCTACCGCGGCGCGCTGGTAATGGTCACCCACGACCGGTATTTCCTGGACGAAGTGACGACAACCATCTGGGAGATCGACCGGGCAGGCGTGTACAGCTACCCGGGAAATTATGAGAAGTATCTGCAGACCAAGCAGGCGCGGCTGGACTTCGCACTGGCAGCGGAGCGCAAGATGGCGCAGCTCTACAAGCAGGATCTGGCCTGGATCATGCGAGGCGCGCGTGCGCGCTCGACCAAGCAGAAGGCCCACATCCGGCGCTTTGAAGCGCTGCGGGATAGAGAGAAAATCGTCGAGGAGCGCAACGTCCTCATTGAGTCGATCCCGTCCAGGATGGGCAACAAGACGATCGAAGTGCGCGGACTTGGCAAGAGCTACGGAAACAAGCGCCTGTTCCGCGATTTCACATACACATTTCTGAAAAACGACCGGATCGGGATCATCGGTCCCAACGGCTGCGGCAAATCGACCCTGCTCAAAATATTGATCGGCCAGATCGAACCGGATGAAGGCTCGGTGGAACTGGGACAGACGATCGTGATGGGATATTTTGGCCAGGAATACGAGGAGCTTCCTCCTACAGATACCGTGATCGACGTGGTCAAGAGCATAGGCGAGTACATACGCACGCCGGATGGTCTGATCACCGCATCGGCTATGTGCGAGCGGTTCCTGTTCATAAAGGGGCAGCAGTACACGCAGGTGGCCAAGCTGTCGGGCGGCGAGAAGCGCCGGCTGCACCTGCTGCGCGTCCTCATGGGAGCGCCGAATGTGCTGATCCTGGACGAGCCGACCAACGATCTGGATATCCAGACGCTGCAGATCCTGGAGGACTATCTGGACCACTTCTCGGGAATCGTGATCGTGGTATCCCACGACCGGTATTTCTTGGACAGAGTCGTGAACCGGATCTTCAGCTTCGAGCCGGACGGGCTCCTGCATCAGAGCGAGGGCGGGTACGAGGAGTACCTGGTGCACAAAGAGGCGCTGAATGCGGAAGACGATATGGACAGCGGCAAACCTTCTGCAGGCTTTGGCGCGAGAGCAGATGGCGGGAAGTCTAAGGCGGACAGCGGAAAGACCGGGGCAGAAGGCGGTAAGTCCGCACCGGCGGACCCGCCCGCGAAGAAGCAGAAATACAGGGCTCCCACCCAGCGCAAGAAGCTGACCTTTTCGGAGCAGCGCGAGTATGACACCCTTGAGGACATCATCGACGAGCTGACGGAGAAGTCAGAGCAGCTTGCTGCAGACATGGCGCAGGCGTCCACAGATTATGTGCGGCTTCAGGAACTTGCACAGGAGAAGCAGAAGATCGACGAGGAGCTGGAAGAGAAGATTGAGCGCTTCCTCACGCTGCAGGAATTGGTGGAGAGCTTCCAAAATTGATCAATAGGAGATTTTTATGAAAAATGATCAGGCAGCCTCTGAAACACCTGCAATGAGCAGGGACAAGGTCATTATCAGGACCAGTGTCATCGGTATTGCGGCGAATGTGCTGCTCGCGGCTTTTAAAGCGGTCATCGGACTGGCATCCAACTCGATCGCAGTCGTGCTGGACGCTGTCAACAACCTGTCCGACGCGCTTTCATCCATTATCACTATTGTCGGCACAAAGCTGGCCGGCAAGCTTCCTGACAAGAAGCACCCGCTCGGCTACGGACGCGTCGAATATCTCAGCGCCATGCTGGTGTCCGGGATCGTTCTCTACGCCGGTATCACATCCGCCGTCGAGTCCGTCAAGAAGATCATCCACCCCGAGAAGCCCGATTACAGCGTGATCTCACTGGTGATCATCGCTGTTGCGGTCCTTGTCAAAATCGTGCTCGGCCGCTATGTAAAGGCCCAGGGCGAGAAGGTCAACTCCGGTTCGCTGGTTGCGTCCGGATCCGACGCCATGTTTGACGCGATCCTTTCCTCGTCCGTTCTGGCGTCCGCGATCATCTTCAAGGTGAGCGGCATTTCGCTGGAAGCGTACGTCGGCGCGGTCATCTCGGTGATCATCATCAAGTCCGGCGTTGAAATGATGATGGAGACACTGGATCAGATCCTCGGCGAGCGCGCGGAGAAGGAGATCACCGACAAGATCATAGCCATTATGAAAGAAGAGAAAGATGTTCGCGGTGCGTACGATCTGGTGCTGCACAACTACGGCCCTGACAAGCACCTGGGCTCCGTGCACATCGAGCTGCCCGATCATATGACTGTCAGAGAGGTTGACCGCCTGACCAGAAAGCTGGAGGCAAGGGTCTACAGGGAGACCGGCGTCATTATGACCGGCGTCGGACTTTACTCCTACAACACCGGCGACACCGAAGCTGCCAAAATCCAGAACGACGTGCAGGAGAGAGTCCTTGCACATGACTGGGCAATCCAGCTCCACGGCTTCTACGTGGATACAGAGACGAAAGAAATGACATTTGACGTTGTCATGAGCTTTGACATCCATCCCAGAGAAGGCCTTAAGATCCTCTACGAAGAAATGTGCAAGGCCTACCCCGATTACAAGATCGTGATCGCGCCCGATGTGGACGTGTCAGTGACAGAATAAACATAAGACTGTGCTTGAATGAATCACATATACATAAGGATATGGGTCCTGAAGGGTGACTTTCAGTGGACATGTTGGTCATGGAATGAATCACATATACATAAGGATATGGGTCCTGAAGGGCGACTTTCAGCACTTGTGCGCGGAGCCCTGAAGGAACCCATATCCGAGGTTATTATGAACCAGGAGTGGATACTATGAAGAATGCGAAGATCATACTTGATAAAGATTACATCATCGGCCGGATCGACCCGCGCCTTTACGGCTCCTTCATTGAGCATCTGGGCCGCGCAGTGTACGGCGGTATTTACGAGCCCGGCCACCCCATGGCGGATGAACAGGGCTTTCGCAAAGACGTGTTGGAAAAGGTGCGCGATCTCGGCGTCTCCGTAGTCCGCTATCCCGGCGGCAACTTTGTCTCCGGCTTCAACTGGGAGGACAGCGTGGGACCCAACCGCCCCAAGCGGCTGGATCTTGCCTGGTTCACCACGGAATCGAATGCGGTAGGCCTTCATGAATTTGCCGACTGGACCAAGAAGGCGGATACAGAGCTCATGTACGCCATCAACCTGGGTACCCGGGGGCCGGAGAATGCCCGCGATATCGTGGAATACGCCAATCACCCCGGCGGCAGCAAATTCAGCGACATGCGCATCGCTAACGGTGCCCGCGATCCGTTTGGAATCAAGCTCTGGTGCCTCGGCAACGAGATGGACGGCCCCTGGCAGATGGGCCACAAGACCGCCCTCGAGTACGGCAGGATCGCCAACGAATCCGCCAAGATGATGAAGTGGGTGGATCCCTCCATTGAGCTGGTCGCCTGCGGATCATCCAGTTCCGAAATGCCGACTTTTGGCAGCTGGGAGCTGACCATGCTCGATGAGTGTTACGACAACATTGACTATGTGTCTCTGCACCGATACTACGGAAATCCCACCAATGATACGCCGGGATTTCTTGCGCGCAGCATGGATCTGGATGACTTCATCCACACTGTCGTCGCGATCTGCGATGCGGTCAAAGGAAAGAAGCATTCCAGGAAGCAGATCAATCTGTCTTTTGACGAGTGGAACGTATGGTATCACTCCAACGAGCAGGACAAGGAGATCTGGAAGAGAGAGAAGTGGGGACCGGCGCTGCCTCTGCTGGAGGACGTCTACAACTTCGAGGACGCACTGCTGGCAGGAAGCATCCTGATCACCTTCCTCAAGAACGCTGACCGTGTCAAAATAGCGTGCCTTGCGCAGCTGGTGAACGTGATCGCACCCATCATGACCCGCAACGGCGGGGGCTGCTGGGCGCAGACCATCTACTGGCCGTTCTATCACGCGTCCAGATACGGACGAGGGACAGCCCTGAAAGCGCTGGTGGATTCACCTGTATACGGCTGCGCGGATTACGACGACGTGCCGCTCATTGACGCGACAGCCACACTCGGCGACGACGGATCCGTGACCGTGTTCTGCGTCAACCGCGATCTCACGGAGGATTTCCTGCTCGACATTGATCTGCGGGCATTCGGTGATCTGCAGCTGAAGGAACACATAATGCTGCATCACAGTGATGTCAAGGCAGTCAACACAGAAGAGAATCCCGACAATGTGGCGCCGACAGCGGGTCCCGGCGGGACCATAGATAATGGCAAAGCACAGATCCGCGTGCCTGCGTTGAGCTGGAATGTGCTGCGGTTTGTGCCGTCAGCAGCAAACTGAAAGGAAAATGAAATCGATGTCTTATATCTGGCCAATGGTGCTTCTGGTAGTTTCCAATACCGTCTATCAGCTCTGCGCCAAATCCGTTCCCAAAGGTATTAATCCGTTTGCTTCGCTGATCGTAACGTATCTGATCGGAGCGGCAGCAAGCCTGGTTCTGTATTTTGTCCTCGGTTCTGACGGGAACCTTCTTAAAGAATACGGGAAACTGAACTGGGCTCCGTTCGTGCTCGGCATTGTGATCGTCGGGCTGGAAGCGGGTTGGATCTACGCATATAAAGCGGGCTGGCAGGTCAGTACGGGATTCATCGTGCAGAGCGCGTTTCTTGCTATGTCGCTCCTCTTAGTCGGATACTTTATTTTTCGTGAAGCTCTGACCTGGAACAAGGTCGTCGGCGTGGCGATCTGCCTGGTGGGGCTGATCTTCATCAACCTCAAGTGAACTGCCCGCTATTGTTTATACATAAGGATATAGGTCCTGAAGGGCGACTTTCAGCACTTGTGCGCGGAGCCCTGAAGGACCCATATCTTAGGTTTATATATTCAGAAAGGCTGTAGTGGTTGAAGATTACATAAAGAGGCCGCCTCTCCTGTTGATCGATCAGCAGGATGCAGCGGCTTCTTTTTTTACTCTGCTATGTTGTATTGCGAGAGAACATAATTCTTGAAAACATTAGTAACAGGGTTAACGGAGTCGTCTTTCCAGATCGCCATGATATCGACGTGTTCATGTTCCCCCTCGAGCGGGACGAAGGAGAGATCAGAAGTATTGCTGAATGCCCGTACAATGGATTCGGGCAAAATAGTGATGCCGATACCTGCTGAAACGAGGATCATAAGAGTCTCCGCGTCAGTGGAACGGCCGTTGATCTTGGGGATGAAACCTGATTCCGCGTATTTGTCGGGAATGATATGCCCATACTTCTTGGCAGAAGGGTCTTCATAGTATTTGGTCAGAAGGAAAGGCTCTTCACGCAGATCGTACCGGCGGATGGAAGAGAGCTGCGCATAGGGGTGGCCGGACGGCAGCACGGCGTAGAGCCTGTCGCTGGATATGCGGCGGTAGGAAAAATCGGTCAGATCCGTATTCCCGTAAACGATGTTGAATATGAAATCCAGTTTGCCCTTTTCCAGATTCATAAGAAGATCCAGATGTGCCTGGCGGAAGAGCTGAAATTTGACAGAGGGATTATGGAGATAGAATTCTTTGATCAAGGGACCGGTCAGAGAGAAGGCCTGTCCCTTCACATATCCGATGTTCAACGAGCCTGAAACGCCGTCCGCGGCGTTTCGGGCTTTGTTTACGGCAAGCTTGCTTCTTTCCAGCAGGGCTTTGGCTTCCATATAGAAGATTTCTCCGGCGGGTGTCAGGTACACCCGCTTTTTATTGCGGGTAAAAAGCTTGACCCCAAGCTGATCCTCCAGAGACTGTATGTGCTGGGTAATGGCGGTCTGCGAAATGTAATGCAGTTTGCCGGCCTCGGTAAAGCTAAGGGTTTCTGCTGCTGTGATGAAATACTTCAATTGATTTGTGGTCATAGTCATCCTTTCCTTGCAAGTTAACAGGAAGTAGAACAAGCCCGCTCCTAAGGCGCGTTCAATGCCTGCCGGCTGATACTATTTTAACACTTTTTCATAAGTAAAAACTTATCAATTACAAAAATAGTTTTGAAAATGGGGAGAAAATCCACGCTTTTTTGGCAATTATTGCAAAATGATCAAACCTTTAATAAGGTTTTGCTTCTGAACTGATAGGGAAGCCTTATTGGATAGAAGAAACGGGACATTCTACAATTTTGTTAAATAAAAAACACACTCCGCAAAGCGCGGAGCGTCAATCACTCCGCAGGCGGCGCGAAGCAGAACTTATTCTTAAGGCTTGGGGCATTCAAACGCGGAGCAGCATCCGAAAGGAGGAAACAGATGAGGAAGGCACTGGAAGGAATCAAAGTAATTCAGCTGGCAAACTTTATTGCAGCTGCAGCGACGGGACGTTATCTCGCTGACCACGGCGCAGACGTTATCCTGGTTGAGTCCCCTAAGGGCGACCCGATCCGGTACACGCAGGAGCAGGAAGGACGTCCCCAGAACATCAAAGAGAATGTCGCGTGGGAGTACCTCAACGGCAACAAGCGCTGCATCTCTATCAACACCAAGACCGAGGAAGGCAAAGAGGCACTCTTTAAGCTTCTCGACGGTGCAGACGTACTGCTCACAAACTGGAGACTGGGTGCTCTGCAGAGAGCAGGTCTTGACTATGAGACCCTCAAGGAGAGATATCCCAAGCTCATTTACGCGATGATCCTGGGCTACGGCAAGACCGGTCCCGACAAGGATCTGCCCGGCTATGATTTTACCGCATTCTTCGGAAGAGGCGGCTATACACAGAACCTTCGCCGCAGAGGCAATGATCCCATCACTATGATCCCCGGCCTCGGCGACAACAACGTAGGCCTGATGCTCGCTATGGGTATCATCACCGCACTTTACAACAGAGAGACCACCGGCAAGGGTGATTTTGTCACAACGAGCCTTTATGAGACCGCTATTTTCAACATGTCCATGATGCTGCTCGGCGTACAGTACGACGGACAGGCCCGCAAGTACCCGATCTCCATTTATGACAACATGAATCCCTTCAACGGCGCATACCGCACAGCAGACGACCGTATCATCCAGTGTGCATGCCCTGACTACAACGTGAGATTCGAGCAGTTCCTCAAGGCTATCGGCAGACAGGACCTGATCGACTGCGGCAAGTACTATCCTCAGTCCGAGATGATCGCGAACGGCCTGATCAAGGAATTCATGGATGAGATCCAGAAGACCTTCCTTGAGCATGACGTCAAGGAGATGGATGAGATCCTCAGAAAGGGCGATATCCCTCACAGCATCGCTTACAGCTGGGAAGACATCATGAATGATCCGCAGGCACACGCAGTCGGCGCTTTCTACGATGTAACATGCCCCAACGGCGTAGTCCGCAAGGCAACACACACTCCCGTTCGTCTTGAGTCCGAGGGTGAGATCGATGGCAGAACCGCTCCCATGATCGGTGAGCAGGGCCGTGAGATCCTTTCGGAGATCGGCTATTCCGATGAGAAGATCGACGAGATGCTGACAAACGGTTCTCTCTATATCTGGCAGGACAAGGAATAATTCAGTAATGATCACATTCGGAATTGATATCGGATCGACCACTTCGAAATGCGTGGTCATGGAAGATGGTCAAAATATACTCGGTTCCTCACTCCTTGTGGGGGGGATCGGAACTAAGAGTCCGGAACTGGCTGTCAGCCAGGCCCTGGAAGCAGCAGGCGTGACATGGGACGATCTGACAGCGACGGCTGCAACAGGCTACGGCCGCAACCGCTATGAGGGCGCTGACTACAACGTCAGTGAGCTGTCCTGCCACGGACTTGGCGCGCACCATACATTTCCTACTGTCCGCACGATCATAGACATCGGAGGACAGGACGCGAAGGTGATCTCTCTGGATGAAAAGGGCCGCATGAACAACTTTCTCATGAACGACAAATGCGCGGCCGGAACCGGGAGATTCCTCGATGTCATGGCAAATATCCTGGTAGTGCCGGTAGATGAGTTCGCAGCGTACTGCGAAAAGTCCCAAAACCCGGCGCAGATCTCCAGCACCTGCACAGTGTTTGCAGAGAGCGAAGTGATCAGCCAGCTCGCGAATGGCGTGGAAATGGAAGACCTCATTGCAGGCATCTGCAGTTCTGTGGCAGTCCGCGTTGGAAATCTCGCAAAGCGCATCAACATAGTTCCGGATGTCTGTATGAGCGGAGGCGTTGCGCAGAACGCAGGCGTCAGAAATGCATTGTCGCAGAGTATCGGACAGCCGATCCTGTTCTCTCCACAGGCCCAGTTATTCGGGGCAATCGGCGCAGCGCTTTACGCATATCAGAAACAAATGAAACATTAAACATCTTTTCAGAAAGGATGGATCGATATGGCAGAAGAAGTTAAGAAAAAACGTCCGCCGCTGGATCCCAATTCAGCAAAGGCAAGACTTGGCAAGATCGCCGCAGAAGCGTATTCCTCAGCACAGGCTGCTAAGGAGCGCGGTGAGATGGTTGGCTGGTGCTCCAGCAACTTCCCCGTAGAAATTCCCGAGACCCTGGGACTGGCAGTTGTCTATCCCGAGAACCAGGCAGCAGGTATCGCTGCACGCGGCGCCGGCGAGCGCATGTGCAACATCTCCGAGGCAGACGGCTACTCCAACGATATATGCGCTTACGCAAGGATCAGCCTTGCATATGCGAAGATCAAGAGCGCTCCCGAGCAGGATATGCCCCAGCCCGATTTTCTTCTCTGTTGCAACAACATCTGCAACTGCATGATCAAGTGGTATGAGAACCTCGCAAAGGAACTCAATATTCCTATGATCATGATCGATATCCCCTTCAACCCTGATTACGAAGTATCAGACGCTGAAGTCGCGTATGTACGCGATCAGTTCCGCGCCGCGATCGCCCAGCTCGAAGAGCTGACCGGCAAGAAATGGAGCGAGGAGAAGTACAACGAAGTCAGAGAGATCAGCGGCAGGACCAGCCGCGCATGGCTCAAGGCTACAGCTTGCGCTCACTATGAGCCTTCACCGTTCAACGGCTTCGATCTGCTCAACCACATGGCAGTTATGGTTACCGCCCGCGGCAAACTGGAAGCGGCGGAAGCTATGGAGAAGCTGTACCAGGAGTATGAGGAGAACCACGAGAAGGGCGTCAGCACATTCCGCACAGAGGAAAAGTACAGGATCATGTTCGAAGGTATCGCATGCTGGCCTTGGCTTCGCGTGACATCCACAGGACTCAAGAGCAGAGGCATCAACATGGTCACCACCATCTATGCCGACGCTTTCGGATTCATTTATGACGACTTTGACGATATGTGCCGCGCATACTGCAAGGTGCCTAACGCCATCAACCTCGAGTACGCCCGCGACAAGCGCGTCACACTCTGCAAGAACAACAAGGTCGAGGGACTTCTGGTCCACACCAACCGCAGCTGCAAGCTCTGGAGCGGATTCATGTATGAGATGAGCCGCCAGATCGGCGAAGAGTGCGACATCCCTGTAGCAAGC
>CADCIK010000020.1 GCA_902801415.1 uncultured Lachnospiraceae bacterium | reverse complement strand
ATTGCCGTCCGCATCTAAAATTTCCTTTTTCGTCCGAACATGACGTCCTGCTTCATCGAAAAACATGTTCCGGCCTGCCCGCTTCACGTCTGTCTTCTCCAGCATTTCCCGGTCCGCAAAGACTAAGTGGATGTGATAGTTGGTCATTGCCTTATTGTGGTGAAGCGCTGCTGTACACTGCACGCCGTATTTCTGCCGGAACGTCTCTGTAAACAACTGGAGCAGAAGCTCCGGATCTTTTTCTCGCAGGCTTTCCGGGAGGGCGATGATCAGCTCCCGCCCTTCAATACACTTGCCCGTTTTTTGATTGCTCTTCCAGAAATCGTGCTGCGCCTGTTCCGACAGATACTGCCAGAACTCCGACTTTACTGTGGTGTAGACGGCATACAGATGTTCCTGTCTTTTCGGATTGCTGATATAGTCCACACGCCCCTTCACGTCGGTCAGCTTTGTCATCCTGATGAAGGAATGTCTTGGCATGGATTTCTCTCCTCTCGCTATTGCGAGCCCCCGGAGGGCCTCCGGAGGACGAAACCCTTTGTATAAACCGCAGGTTTGTGCAAAGGGAGTATTTCGCTCTCAGTCGCCGAGGGCTCTTCTGATTTGTTTCCTGTATGAGTTTTGAAATGTTTCTGATCTGAGTTTGCATGATTTTTTCTTTCGGCTGTTGCCGGGTTATCGCCATATCCGGCGTGGATTTTGATTTCTGATTGCAGTTTCCGGCACGGCTTTTTTCTTTGCACCTGTTCGTCTACTTCTTCAATCAGATTTGTAAACGTAAACTGTAAACGAGATAAAAAACATCTTTTTTATCTCGTTTACGTTTGCCCGTTTACAATTTCATCGTCTCTCAGAAAGGAATGTCTGCATTATCCGGCACCTGCATGAATCCTTCTTCCTCTGACAGTCTGATCCATGCTCTCTGTGTCCCATAATTCACAAATCTGTGGGATTTTGTTTTCGTGCTCCAGCCCGGCATACCTGCATTCATCGTATTGGAAATTGGCTGCAGAACGCTGCGGTTTCTCGGATCATAGGTCTGGCCAAATGCCTCTTCATAGATCTGAATGGCACACACTTCGTTTCCGCTGAATGTGTCAAGAAAATGTTGAATCACACCGAATGTGGAATCGTCCGGCATATATTCCATCTGCATAGCCCTGACGGTTTCCTCCATCTCCTTCGGAAATGTCAGCTTGAAATCTCCGCTTCGATAAATGGTCATTGCCTCTGCCCAGCAGTCGATAATATATTGACGGCATTCCTGCTCATTTTCGAGCGGATGATGTTCTGCACGACTCGCATCAATCTGCACCGGGGCAAATCGCCGGTTCCCTGTCTTGTCGTACGGTAGGAAATTCACGTTGTTGGATGTTCCTAGAAAGACACACTGCTTCTTTTGTCCTGCTCAGAAATGATTTGATGAGTTCAATGCTCTTGGCGCTGGTGGTCGCCAGCATTTCCGCCATCTCGATGAACCAGTGACCCTGCATTTTCCGATAGACATTGTCATCATCCAGTCTCCGAAGATCATCGGTGAACCATTCGTCACGAATCGCCAGGAATCTAAGAAGCGTTGACTTTCCAGCTCCCTGCCCGCCGACGAGACACAACATGATTTCAAATTTACAGCCGGGATGAAACACTCTGCTGATCGCTCCGAGCATCATCAGCTTTGTCATTTCATAGACGTAATCGCTTTCCTCTGCACCGAGATACTTCGGAAGCAGATGGCGGATCCGTTCCACGCCATCCCATTCCAATGTGTTCAGGTAGTCCCGGATCGGATGAAAGGAATTCTCACTGCTGACAATGTCCAGTGCTGCACGGATCTGCTTTTCCCTCGTCAGTCCGTAATGGTTTTCCAGATAAAGCCGGATCTGATTGACATCTGTATCTGTGATTGCTTCTCCCCGGCGTTTCCAGCCGACATCCTTTACGATCTCTATCTTGTCGGTCAGCTCGTTCCGGCGGATACTGCCAGCAAGAATCGGATCCTTCTGAAGCACAGTCACACAGTTCTGAATAGATTGCCTTGGCAGTCCTTTTTCGGTTCGTTCCAGTTCTTTTGTGACATCTTCCACAGATAGTCTCCCCGCATTCCGCAGTTCCTGATCAAGCAGGTCTTCCATCTGCAGATTCTCTGTTCCATTTTTGTTCTCGTCTTTCAAGATTTCTGATGACCTCCTTCATTTCAAGAAAGAATCCTCTCTGTTCCGCATCTGATCCGTAATAGAGAACGTCCAGAAAATAGTTATATGCGTCGAGATTGCTGAGGGATTCCACGAACAGCGGATTCCATTCCTCCGATTCGGATTTCGGGGCAAATCGTTCTTTCCAACCCTGCATACTGTTCACATACATCGTCAAGACACTGATCGCCCAGGACCGCCACCTTTCGAATTTCTCATTGACTCTGCAATCTGTCTGTCTTTGCTTTGCCGCCGGGAATCGTATTGGCCGAAATGTTTTTTCTGATATGTGAATTCCTGCCAGTTTTCTGGCTGCCTCAATATTGGTCAGATGAAACAGCTTTGCCGCGTAGTCAATCACATCGCCATCTGCTCCGCATCCGAAACAGTGAAACCGTTCATCCACCTTCAAACTTGGATTACGATCCGGATGAAACGGGCAGCACGCCATCCCGTTTCTTCCAACCTTCAGCCCGTAAAATTCTGCCGCCTCTCTTGTGGTTATTTTGTTTTTTATTGTCTGAAAAATATTGTCGCTGCTTCTTTGGTTCGCTATACTATGACTGTCATTTTTTGATCGGAACCGCCCCTCAGCTGTGCCACCAGCTGATTTCGGGGCAGTTCTTTTTACTTTTTCAGGATTTCCCATGCGAATTATCCTTGTCCGGTGTTTTGGTACTGATGCGGATCATTTCTTCCACAAGAGCACTGCACCTTTCAACTGCGTCACGTATTTCTTCCAGATCCGATACCTTCTCCAGTGCTGTCCGGAGTTTTTTCAGTTCCACGGCCAAACGGTCGCTCTGATATTTGCCTACGCGGATCACAACCGTCTCTCCATAGAGCATCCTGATGAAGTAATCACCCTTGGCCAGTCCGCTGACTGCGACTTTTGCATCAATCAGGCGAAGTTCCTCTTCCGAAACCCGAAAATTCAGAATCCGGTTTCTTTTTCTGTCCTTGTTTTCACAGCTCATTTTTATTCCTCCTCCCTGCCGAAACGATCGAGCCGTTCTGCAATTTTCGCCTGCTTGTTGGGATACAGATGGGAATACGTATTCAGAGTCGTTTCGATCTTTTCATGTCCGAGCCGGTCCGCTATCTCCTTCGGTGAGAAACCAAGTTCAATCAGAAGGCTTGCGTGACTGTGCCTTAAATCATGAAGCCGAATCTTCTTGACTCCGCTGGCCTTAATCCCGCGCTGCAGCTCCTTTTCCAGAAAAGTCTTGGTAACGGGGATCAGAGGTTCATCCGGATCCGGATCATAACGGTCTTCCAGATAATCGCGGATATCCTCTACCAGGAATTCAGGGATTGTGATGTCACGGATGCTCTTCGGTGTCTTAGGCGGTGTAATAATGTCTTTTCCTCTTAGCCGTTGATAGGATTTGGTAACAGAGATCACTCTGGTCTGCAGATTTACATCATTGATTTCCAGCGCCAGCAGTTCCCCGATCCGCATCCCGGTCCAGAACAGAATCTGAAATGCTAGCCATGACTCTCGCTTATCGATAATGCAGTCGGCAAATGCATTGAATTCCTCTTTGGTCCAGAAGTATTGATGGTCTTCAGATACGTCTTGGAATATCCCTTGTTGATGAGTTCCGTCTGCCATTTGCGAATATCAGCCGGAGTTATCTCATTCATTTTCTTTTCTCCGAAATACGGAAGCACCTTGTCATCCATAATGTAGTGCTTATTGATCATGGTGTGCTCCCTGAGCCGCGCTTCCATATCCTTGAAGTACAGATCCGCGAAGTCCTTAAACCTCATGTCGAAATTGCTCTGCTGCTTCAGCAGGAAATTCCGAAGCCATTCCTCGGCTTCCCTTCTCGTGTTAAATCCCCTCTTCATGCTCTTTCTGAGCTTTCCCGTCCAGTCACGATAGCGATATTGAATCAGCCATTTTCCTGTCTTCTTATCTTTTTCAGGTTTCATCAGGTGTTCACCTCCTCGATTCCATAGCATCGTTTTTCCAGATACTTGCGGGGCACTCTTCCGGATACTGTCAGGAATCCTTTGGTCTGCAGTTCTTCATTCAGCACGTGAATAATCTTGTAGGCGTGCCCTTTGGAAATTCCCATTATCTCTGCGAGCTGTTCCGCTGTCACAAAATTCATTTCCGATCTCATGTGTTTCCTCCTCCTGTTGTTTTGTAGCTTACTAGCTACATTCATTATATTGTAGCGTTCTCGCTACGTCAATGTCTTAACGGAAATTTTGTAGCCAAGTCGCTATGTTTGTGATATGTTTTATGTAGTGACAGATATCTCCCGATCCTATATGGACCAAGCATATGTACGGAATACGAAGAGAAGAGGGGAATTACATACGATGACAATCGGCGAAAAAATAAAATATTTCCGCAAACAGCGGGGTATTACACAGGGAGAACTTGCAGAATTGACAGGAATCCATCCTGTTTCCATCCGAAAATACGAGACAAATAAAATGCAGCCGCTCCCTCCTCAAGTCGAGAAGATTGCAGCTGCATTGAACGTAAACTTCAGTGCGATCTATGGAATGGATCAGAGCGCTCTCCGTCTGGAAACACGCGGAGATCTGATGGGATTATTGATGACTGCTTATAAAGCCGGACTGATTCAGGTTGATGGTCCGAAAGACAGATATGGTGCCTTCAAAGAAGAGCAATGCTGCATCCGCCTGCTCCCGGTACTCTCGCAGTATTTTGCTGTGGCTGGTCAGGAAGATGAGAATAGGAATATGCTGCCAGCACTAAAAGTGACAGATTCATCTGTCCTGTCTGATTTTATTCGTTGGGAAGGTTTATACCGTGAAGGATATCTGAAGGATCAGGAGCTGCTGACAAAAGGAAATTCTTCTGAAGATGAGAAATATGTCGCTGATGATTTTCGGGAGATGCTGGAGCAGATCGAGCTGGACCTGCAGGCGTCTCAGAAGAAACTGGATAAGACCTGTGATCACGGCGATGATGCCGACTCTGAAACGGAATAATTTTGAAAAGTGTACTCAAAATGTACTCACGAGACATAGAAAAAGTCCGGAAGCCCAGTGTTTATGCTGGTTTCCGGACTTTCAATATTTATTCCAGTTCGATCGTTCCCGGAGGCTTGCTGGTCAGGTCATAGAGTACGCGGTTGACGCCCTTCACCTCGTTGATGATGCGCGTCATGCAGATCTGCAACACATTCCACGGGATCTCAGCCGCTTCCGCTGTCATGAAATCGCTGGTAAGAACGCCGCGCAATACTACTGCATAGTCGTAGGTGCGGCCGTCTCCCATGACGCCGACGGAACGCATATTAGAGAGCGCGGCAAAAAACTGTCCTTTGCCGGTGTCAATGCCGCCCTTATCCAGTTCCTCCCTGAAGATCGCATCTGATTCCTGCACGATCCGGACTTTCTCGGCCGTAATATCGCCAACAATCCGGACGCCCAGTCCCGGTCCCGGGAAGGGCTGGCGGAAGACAAGGTGCCTGGGAAGGCCCAGCTCCAGTCCGGTCTGTCTGACTTCATCCTTAAACAGCATCCGCAGCGGCTCAACAATCTCCTTGAAATCCACATGCTCGGGGAGGCCGCCCACGTTGTGATGGGATTTGATCACGGCGCCGCCGCTCCCGGTCCCGCTCTCCACCACGTCGGGATAGATGGTTCCCTGTGCCAGAAAATCAACCTGGCCGATCTTCTTCGCCTCTTCTTCAAAGACATTGATAAACTCCGCGCCGATGATCTTTCTCTTCATCTCGGGATCAGTAATGCCTGCGAGCTTGATATAAAAGCGCTCCTGCGCGTTGACGCGGACAAAATTCAGCTCGAAGGGACCTTCCGGTCCGAATACAGCCTCGACTTCATCCCCTTCGTCCTTTCTGAGAAGACCGTGGTCAACGAATACGCAGGTGAGCTGCTTTCCGACCGCTCTCGCCAGCAGGGCCGCTGCCACAGAGGAATCTACGCCGCCTGACAGGCCAAGGAGCACTTTGCCGTCTCCGATCCTCTCCCGCAGTTCCTGCACGGTTGTTTCCACGTAGGATGACATCTTCCAGCTGCCGGCGCATCCGCAGATATCCAGCACGAAGTTCTTGAGAAGCTGTGTCCCGAAAGGAGTGTGGACCACTTCCGGATGGAACTGCACAGCGTAAAGCCTGCTGCCCGCATTCTCCATAGCAGCCACAGGGCAGTGCTCTGTGTGTGCCGTGATCTTAAATCCTCTCGGCACTTGCGCTATGTAGTCCGTGTGGCTCATCCAGCAGGTGGAACCGCCCTGATCATCGATCCCTTTGAAGAGTTTGGAGTCGGTCTTGACGCCATCCAGCTCGATCGCAGTATGGCCATACTCGCTCACAGGGGCTGTCGCCACTTTGCCGCCCAGCTTATAGGCCATGAGCTGGGATCCGTAGCAGATGCCGAGAACAGGAATACCAAGTCCAAACAGCGCGGGATCACACGTCGGTGAGTCCTCCGCGTATACGCTGTTGGGACCGCCTGTCAGGATGATCCCCTTGGGATTCATCGCCAGGATCTCCGCCGGCTTCTTTGTATAGGGGTGGATCTCACAATATACATTGCATTCTCTGACTCTTCTCGCGATCAGCTGCTTGTACTGTCCGCCAAAATCCAGAACGATAATGAGTTCTTTGTTCATCGGCATACTCTCTCCTTTCCCGGTCACTTTTCTTCTGATGCAGGTATATCAGATGGGAGATGTCTCCCGTCTGATATAGCAATGAGACAGGAGATCTCTCTCCTGTCTCATGATATAACTTACAGCTCGCAGTTGCCCACAGTTCTGGGGAAGGGCAGCACGTCACGGATATTGCCCATTCCGGTCAGATACATGACGCAGCGCTCAAAGCCGAGGCCGTAGCCGGCGTGGCGCACACTGCCGTATTTGCGGAGATCCAGATAGAACTGGTAAGTCTCTTTCTCCATTCCCAGCTCGTCCATGCGCTTCTCCAGCTTTTCGAGGTCATCCTCACGCTGGCTGCCGCCGATGATCTCGCCGATGCCGGGCACCAGGCAGTCCATAGCCGCGACAGTCTTGCCGTCCGGGTTCTGCTTCATATAAAACGCCTTGATCTCCTTGGGATAATCGGTCACGAATACAGGGCGCTTGAAGACTTCCTCAGTGAGGTATCTCTCGTGTTCAGTCTGCAGATCGCAGCCCCAATATACCTTGAAGTCAAAGTTCTTGTTGTTCTTCTCGAGGATCTCGATCGCCTCTGTGTAAGTCACATGCCCGAACTCGGAGTTCACTACATGCTCCAGGCGCTCGATGAGGCCCTTGTCCACAAACTGGTTAAAGAACTTCATCTCCTCAGGCGCGTTGGCAAGGACATAGCGGATGACATACTTGAGCATCGCTTCCGCGTTCTCCATGTCGTCCTGCAGATCCGCAAAAGCCATCTCGGGCTCGATCATCCAGAACTCGGCCGCATGGCGGGTCGTGTTGGACTTCTCCGCGCGGAAAGTGGGTCCGAATGTATATACATCGCGGAACGCAAATGCGAAGGTCTCGACGTCCAGCTGGCCGCTGACAGTCAGGTTGGTGGGCTTTCCAAAGAAATCCTGGGAGTAATCTACCTTGCCGTCCTCGGTGAGCGGAAGCTCGTCCAGAGGAAGGGTTGTGACCTGGAACATCTCGCCTGCGCCTTCCGCGTCACTGCCCGTGATAATGGGGGAGTGCACATAGACGAAGCCTCTCTCCATGAAGAAGGAGTGGATCGCATACGCGATCAGGGAGCGCACGCGGTATGTTGCCGCAAAAGTATTGGTGCGGGGACGAAGGTGCGGGATCGTTCTGAGGTATTCAAAGCTGTGACGCTTCTTCTGCAGCGGATAATCGGATGTGGAAGCGCCTTCCAGCTCGATCTTCTCCACCTGCATCTCCAGCGGCTGCTTGGCATTAGGCGTAAGGACGATCTTTCCGGTGGCGATGATGGCCGTGCCGACGTTCATCTTGGCGATCTCCGCGAAGTTCTCCAGGTCCTTGCTGTAGACCAGCTGCAGATTCTGGAAGCAGGAGCCGTCTGCAAGAGCGATAAATCCGATCGCCTTGGAATCACGGTTGTTGCGGATCCATCCGCCTACTGTCACCGTCTTGTCCGCATAACTTTCTTTGCTGTCAAAGAGCCCGCGTACCGTCACGAGCTTATAATCCTGTCTCATAATGTATTTCCCCGCTCCTTTGTTTCTAAATATTGTGTTATTACTGTGCTGCTTCCTCTTCCGCTGCCGCGTCTGTGCTGCCCTCAGCTGCAACAGGCGCGATCACGGTTGCCTTATTCTTAAGGAAATCGATAGCGCTTCTCTTATCGAGCGCCTCTCTGTAGGCCTCAATGTCTTCCTTGGGCACGTCGCTCACAGATGTATATCCGGTCGTGCTGCTGATCGCCTTCTCCACTTCCGCCTGGAAGTCCGCGTCGCTCATGCTCAGGTTCTGAGCATCCGCGACTGCCTTGAGGACGATATTGCTCTTGGCGTTCTCCGCTGCCAGATCCTTGATATCCTGCAGGTAACTGTCCTCGGTGGAACCGTACGCAAGCTGCATAAGGGTCTTTAAGTCGACGCCATACTGCTGCGCATAGGAGGAGAGCTCCTGTCCCATGGAATCATAGATCCTCTCGATCATGGCCTGCGGCACATCTTCCTTAAAGGTACTCTTCTCGATGAGCGCCGTTCTGATCGCCTCTTCCAGTCTCTGTGTGTACTGGCTCTCATTGTTCTCGATCAGATAATTTCTGACATAAGTACGGAACTCATCGACTGTGCCGACAACATTTCCGAACTCATCCTGCAGCGCGAGACCTGCCACAAAGTCATCCGTCAGATCCGGGACAACATACTGCTGGATCGAATTGATAGTGACTTCAAACTCAGCGTCTACGCCGGCCTTGGTCGAATCGCCGTAATCCTCCGGGAATGTGAGTTCCAGTGTCACGGTGTCTCCCACTCTCTGATCGATCAGGCCGCTCTCAAATCCTTCGATAAAGCTGCCGGAACCGATTTCAAGATTATATCCTTCCGCACTTCCGCCGTCAAACTCCTCGCCGTCGATGCGTCCGACATAATCGATATTAACGACATCGCCTTCCTGTACGGCGGATCTGTTCGTGATCTCCTGCAGTTCCTTGCGAGACTCTCTCTGGCTGTCGATCAGGTTCTCGACTTCCTCGTCCGTAACTTCTGCAGCAGGTTCGACTTCTACTGTCAGTGCGGCGTAATCCGCCGGAAGTTCCACATAATCAGATGCTGTGATCCCGGACAGGTAGGCTGTGGGATCATTGGCCCATTCATCTTCTGCCGCCACTTCCGCGGAAGCTGCCTGTGTTGTAGCGGATGCTGCGGACTCCGCAGCTGTGCTGCCGCCGCAGCCGGTCATAGCCATTACGATCGCTGTAGTTAAAAATGCCGCTAAAACTCTTTTCTTCATAACTAAAGTTCTGCCTTTCCAATGTAATACATGTTACAAATAAAACCGAAATAACTAGTACAGTTTAGCATAAGAAGCCTGTTCTTAAAAGCTTTTTACCCGATGCAAATGTGAACTTATCATGAAATTCGTAACATTTTTTCTATATTTTGCCAAAATATCTTTCTCATTCGCGTGTTGCCTTGCTTTTCATTCAATGTTAAAATGTTAAGCAGCGTATTAGTAGGAGGGTTTCGATTTGAAAACAGGTACAATTGTTTTACTGGTAATTCTTGTGATATTGATCGGCATTCTGATCGCTCTTTATTTCATGGGCAGGAACCTGCAGAAGAAGCAGGACGAGCAGAACGAGCGGCTTCAGGCTAACAAGCAGCCCGTCGTCATCATGGCGGTAGACAAGAAGCGGCTCAAGCTCAAGGAGTCAGGACTCCCCCAGGAAGTGATCGACTCTACTCCGTGGTATGCGAAGCGCTCCAAGGTCCCGATCGTTAAGGCCAAGGTTGGCGCAAGGTTCATGAACCTGATCGCGGACGAGAAGGTATTCGATATCATCCCGCTCAACCAGCAGGTCAAGGCAATGGTCAGCGGCATCTACATCGTAGAAGTCAAGGGCATGCGCGGCAAGAAGCTCGTGGCAGACACAACTGTGAAGAAGAGCTGGCTGCGCAAGCAGATGGACAAGCTGCAGGAGAAGGCAGGCGCGAAGCCCGTCAAGTGATCCGGAAGGCAGCCGCTATTCCATACTGATCCACAGGAATACACAATTACAGTGAACAGACAAGAACCGGTGAAGCAGATGCTCCACCGGTTCTTTTTATGTATGATGATTTCCCCTTATGAGCCGATCGGCTCTGCTTTGATCGTAACTGCGCATTCCATGGGATCTGACCCCTGGAATGATAATCTGTAGGAGACTCTGGCATGGAAATTGTCTCCGATCTTTTTCATCGCAACCCTCTTTGCGGTGATCTTCATCGGGATCTCGCCAAAAACCGTCCCGTACATACACTCATATTCACTGTCGGGTGAAAAGCACATGGTCGTCCTGACCGCGCCTCTTCGTATGATCCTGCAGGAATTCTCCGTAAACAGCATCTCCGAGTCTGTCACCGCCCCGCTCTCAGGGTCCGTCTCCCTGTAGGTAAAGATATGCTCTTCGCCTCTCTTTTCATAGAGCGCGCGGCATCGTACCGCGTTCCGATCACTTCTGCCGTCACTGTCCTTCTGTTCCCCGGTCACAGTGAGCCAAATCTCTGTCGCCAAATTCTTTATTCTCCGTTTTCTCTAAGAAGCTGCTCCCTGATATAGTGCCACTGGCGGGCGATATGGCTGCGGGCGGCTTTCTCAGCGCCTTCCCGGTCGCCGTTGTAGATCGCACGGAAGATCTCATTGTGCTCACTGATCAGATGCTCGTAGTGATCGTCGTCCCGGATGAATTCATATCTATAGCGGTAGATATTGTCCGCGAGGCCGTTCAGAATGCTGGCAAGCTTCTCGTTTTTGGCAGCTTTGAGGATCACTTCATGAAACCGTACATCCGCTTCCGCGATCGCCAGGCTGTCTCCATTCTGCGTGGACCGGATAAAAGCATTGCAGGCATCCCGCAGATGCTCTTTCTCATCCCCGGTGATCCTTTCACTGGCGAGTCCCGCACTGAGCTGTTCCAACGCGCTGCGGACCTGCATGACTTCCTGCAGATCCTCGACCGTCATGCCTGACACTCTGGCTCCGCTGCCGGGAATGATCGTCACCAGGCCTTCCAGTTCCAGCTTGCGGATTGCCTCCCTGATCGGAGTCCTGCTGGTTCCGAGAAGCTTTCCGAGTTTCACCTCTGTGAGCCGCTCTCCCGGTTTGAGTTTACCGGTCAGGATCGCTTTGCGCAGTGACATGAACACCGCCTCGCGCAGCGGCATGGACTGCTGTTCCTCCGTCATTGCCATATCTGCGGCGAGCAACTTCACTTCTCCCATGATTCCCTCCGTCTATATCTGATAAACAAATCTGCACGGGAATACTATACAATCTTCTTCTTTACGCGCTTCAGCAAAAGCTGCGGCCGCTTCCTGTGCCTGTTCCTGAGTAGTAAAAATCGCGAATACTGTCGGACCGCTTCCTGACATTCGTGATACAAGCGCGCCTTTCTCTTCAAAGAACCGCTCGATCTCTCCGATCTGCGGATAAATGGCGCCTGTCACTTCCTCCAATACATTTATACAGCATTTTGCCATATTTTCCAAATCGCCGCGGCGGATCGCTTCGATCTGCGCGTCCACATCCGGGTGTCTGACGTCTGTCAGGCTGTCATAGCGAGTGTAGACTTCCGCGGTTGAAACGCCCATAGAAGGCTTGCAGATCACCAGTCCGCACTGCGGGGCGTCGGGCAGGGCCCGGAGTTTTTCTCCGATCCCTTCCGAGAGCTGTGTGCCTCCCGTGATGCAGTAGGGGATGTCGGCGCCGAGTGTGACGCCGATCTTCTGCAGTTCCTCATCGCTCACATCCGGCACAAAGAGGTCCCTCACCGCCCGGAGCGCTGCTGCCGCGTCCGTGCTGCCGCCGGCCATTCCGGCCGCGACAGGGATCCGCTTTTTCAGTCTGATCTTCAGGTCTTTGCGGATCCCGTAGCGGGCTTCCATGCAGCGCACGGCCCGCACGATCAGATTGTCCTCTCCGCAGGAGAGTTCCCCGCTGTCCGTTTCAAGAACGACCTCCATGGCCGGACATTCCCGGTCCTGTGTCTCAAACGTCAGCTCGTCGCACAGATCGATCGTCTGCATGATCATTCTGACTATGTGATATCCGTCATCCCTGCGTCCCAGTACGTCAAGACTCAGGTTGATCTTCGCGTACGCAGTCTGTTGTACTTTTCTCATAAAACGGCTCCTGTCAGTTCTCTGGCTGTACTAATGTTGTGTCTGATCAGATACTGTTCCATACCGTCAACGACTTTTTGAGTCAGATAGGGATCATGGAAATTCATGGCACCGACTGCAACCGCCGATGCGCCTGCAAGCATGAACTCCACCGCGTCCTCTGCAGAGGCGATGCCGCCCATGCCTATGACCGGTATGCGGACCGCCTGCGCAGCCTGCCAGACCATCCTGACCGCGACGGGTTTGATGGCAGGCCCGGACAGTCCTCCTGTCTTATTGGCCAGTACAAATTTTCTCTTCTCTACGTCGATCTTCATCCCCATCAGCGTATTGATGAGGGAGATCGCATCCGCACCTCCCGCCTCCGCCGCGCGGGCCATCTGCGCGATGTCCGTCACATTGGGAGTCAGTTTCATGATCACGGGCTGCCCGGCAACTCTCTTGATTTTCTCCGTGATGTCGCACAGGCACTTGGGATCCTGCCCGAACTGGATCGCGCCCTGCTTGACATTGGGGCAGGAGACGTTGATCTCCAGCATATCCACCGGCTGGTCCGCGAGGCGCTCCACCACTTCCAGGTATTCCTCCTCGGTGTGCCCGCACACATTGACAATGACTTTGGTATCAAATTGTTTGAGAAACGCGAGATCTCTCTCAATAAACACGTCGATCCCGGGATTCTGCAGGCCGATGGCGTTGAGCATACCCCCGTAAACCTCTGCGACGCGGGGTGTGGGATTTCCCTCCCACGGCACATTCGCGACGCCCTTGGTCACAACAGCGCCGAGATGATTCAGGTCTACAAACTCCGAGTATTCCATACCGGAGCCAAAGGTCCCTGACGCGGTCATGACCGGATTTTTGAGGGTAACGCCCGCGATCTCCACGGACATATCCGGAAGCGCGCCTTTATTCGTCCATTCACTGCTGTTTCTGTCAGCGCTCATCCGATCTCCACCTCCTCCGCTCTGAATACAGGTCCCTCCGTACAGATCCGCGCGTTCCGGACATGAGAATGCGCGTCGACTTCTCTGGTCCTTGTCACGCATCCCAGGCAGGCACCTACGCCGCACGCCATTCTCTCCTCCAGGGAAATATAGGCGGGAATTCCCTTCTCCTTCGCGTACCCGGCCACCGCGCGCAGCATCGGCATGGGACCGCACGCGCAGACAACGTCCGCCTCGATCGCGTTCTCACGCACAGCATCCAGTACGTTTCCACTGGTCCCCACGCTTCCGTCCTCTGTTGCGATCAGAAGGCGGCTGCAGGCAGTCAGCTCCTCAGTCAGGAACAGATTGTTGTCTCTGTAGCCCATAGCAGCAGTCACTTCAGTCCCGGGAAGATCATGCAGCGCCTCGGCAAGTCCCACCATTGGCGGAATTCCGATCCCGCCTCCCAGAAGGAGGACTTTGCGGTCTGCCAGCGCGGACAGGTCATATCCGTTGCCCAGGACTCCAAGCATATCTGTCCTGCTGCCCTCTTTCATAGCGGCCAGCTCCGCGGTGCCCGCGCCTGCCACGCGAAAGACGAAGCGCAGCGTCCTGCAGGCCGGGTCCCATTCGCAGATACTGATGGGCCTGGGGAGGAGCATGGCCGGATTGCCTGTGTAGATACCCGCAAACTGCCCCGGATTCACTGCATCAGGCGCCTCTCCCTCCGGATATTGCAGCGTCATACTGTAAATTCCATCTGTGAGACATCGGTTGGATGTCACCGTCATTCTGGTCTTTCTTTTCATGCACGTTTCCTCCGCCGGTTGTCAAAGGGGCTCTGTAAAGAGACTCCCCGGCTGCAATGCATTATGTCTTACATTATTTCTTCGCGATCAGCTCGCTGTTCTTTTTGTAAGTCTCTTCCATCAGCGCCTTGACCTTGTCCGGAAGGTCCTTCTGCGCGTTCCGGTCCATATCCGCAGTCTCAATGGGCTTGCCGAATTCAATGACAACAGGCGCCCATTTGAGGCGGGGATAGTGGTCTTCAAATACGTCTCCCATGCCGACAATGGTAACAGGGACGATCGGCACCTTGGCTTTGGTCGCGATCTTAAAGCTGCCCGCGTGGAAGGGAAGGAATGTCCCCTCTACCTTGCACCTTGTGCCCTCGGGGAAGATGAACATGGAGATCCCGCTCTTGACATAATCGATCGCTGTCAGGATCGTCTTAAGGCCCTGTCTCGGGTCCTCTCTGTCCAGGAACAGGCAGTGGATCTCCTCCATGATGAGCGTGATCGGCGTTCCCTGCAGCTCTTTTTTGGCGACGAATCCCACGGGATACTTGATCAGGGACCCCGCCAGGATAATGTCGAAGATACTCCTGTGATTGCCCACAAAGAGAACGGGGTGATCTTCAGGGATGTTTTCAAGGCCGAGGACCGTCGCCCTGCCGCCGGCAAGGAGCCAGATTCCCTTCATGGCAAACCGTGCGTAGCCATGGCGGAACTTTGTGCAGGAGCCCGGACTGGCCTTTTCGATCAGCCAGGTGATCAGGTGAAGCGGCAGGTCGATCAGAATGACCGCCGCGGCGAAAATAAGCGCGATAAGCGCACGTATAACCCACATAGATGGTTTTTCCTTTCTTTTTTATTACACCTCGTTCAGCAAGCGGCGAGGTGCTGTACTAGTCCAAGATAATTATACCAGAAAAAATGGAATCTGCCACCGTGCCCTCGCCCCTATGTGCATGCTATACTGTTCTTGTAGCGACAGACCCTCACCGGGCGCACACATTACACGCGTAAAGCGCCAGACAGGAGAACGATCTATGCTGTTCATACACAACTGTTACCTCATTGATCCCGCCTCTGACACAGAGGGCCGGCGCGATATTCTGATCGACAACGGCCGCTTTGTCAAAATACAGAAGAACCTGCTTGCACCCGCCGGCGTTCCCGTTATCGATGCGGGCGGTATGATCGCCTGCCCGGGACTCATCGATACCCATTCCCACTTCCGCGATCCCGGCTTCACCTACAAAGAGGACCTGCAGACAGGCGCGGAGGCGGCCATTAAGGGCGGGTATACCTCTATTATCCTCATGGCCAATACCAAGCCGCCCGTCGACTCCGTCGATGTCCTGGGAGATATACTCTCCCGCGGCAGGGATCTCCCCGTCCACCTCTACAGCTGTGCCAATGTGACCAAAGGTATGGCCGGTCAGGAGCTCTGCGACCTGAAGGCGCTGGCCGACTGCGGCGCTGCAGGCTTTACAGACGACGGGCTCCCGATCATGGACAGCGAAGTCCTCGCATCGGCCCTTCGAAAAGCCAGGGAGCTGGACCTTCCTGTCAGCCTCCACGAGGAGGACAAGCGCCTGATCACGGAGAACGGCATCAACGGCGGCGGGAAAGCCGCGGAAGTGCTCGGCCTCACAGGGTCTCCCCGTGAGGCGGAATATACATTGATCGCGCGCGACGTGGAGATCGCGGCCTCTCTGGATGCCCCTCTGTGTATCCAGCATATCAGCACCGCGGAAGGTGTTGACTATGTGCGGAAGGTAAGAGCCGCGCATCGCTGCATCCACGCGGAGGCGACGCCGCACCACTTCTCTCTGACAGAGGACGCCATCCTTACCAAGGGAACTCTTGCCAAGGTCAATCCGCCCCTCCGCACCGAGAGAGACCGGCTCGCCATCATCCGAGGCCTCCAGGACGGCACGATCGACCTGATCGCCACCGACCACGCGCCGCACGCATCTTACGAGAAAGAGAAGCCCTTTGTGCAGGCCCCCAGCGGCATGATCGGTCTGGAGACCGCCCTCTCCCTTGCGATCCGCCATCTTGTGCAGCCGGGACACCTGACAATGCTGCAGATGCTGGCCTGCATGACCTGCAATCCGGCTGATTTCTATCACCTGGACGCCGGCCGTGTGGAAATAGGAGCGCCTGCGGATCTCACCATCTTTGATCCCGACCAGGAGTGGACCGTTCCCACGGAGTTTGCCTCCAGATCCTGCAATTCGCCCTTCATTGGCGATCGCCTTCCCGGCGTTGTGCGCTTTACGATCAAGGATGGAGAAATCGTATACCGAAGGTGAGGACCTGCCTTTTCAACCAGGGAAACCCTCTGTGTGGAAGAATATACCCCGTCAGTAACGACTTTTCACGGGTGGGGAAGTACCACAGATAAAAAGAGATGGCGCCAATGAGCCATCTCTTTTTCATTACAATATTTCTTCCCCGCCCGTGAAACCGGAGTGGATGACGGGGTATATTCTTCAACTACAAGATTCCCTTACGAAGCTGCACAGCTCCTCCAGCGCCATTCCGCGGGAAGCCTTGAAGAGGAAGGCTGTGTCCGGTCCAATAAGCTCTGCAAGTACTTCCCTGGCCTCATCCTTGTCCTCACAGGGGCGGACATCCTGCATATCCTGTTCCAGCGCCGCCTCGGCCAGCCATCCGGCGCGCGATCCGACTGTCACGAGCGTGTCGATCGGCAGGCCTGCCGCGTACTCGCCGACTTCGCGGTGCAGTCTCTCTTCAAAAGCGCCCTGTTCCAGCATATCGCCGAGAACAGCAACTTTGCGGGCTGCCCTGGAATTTGCCAGAATGCTGAGCGCCGCCTTCATAGACTGCGTGTTCGCGTTGTAGGAGTCATTGTAAAGGATGACGCCGTGCTCGCACTTCTCCACGTCCATACGCATGTGCGTCGCCTGGAAATTGCTGATTCCCTCTGCGATTTCCTTATCTGTGAGGCCAAAACACTGTCCCACCGCAGCCGCTGTCATGGCCGGATAGATCATGTGCCTGCCAAGGCTGGGGATCTCCAGCGGGAATGTTCCCGCAGACGTCTGCGCGTCGCAGCGCACCTCATCGGACAGCGTGTCGTCGATGTTCACAGCTCTGTAGTCACAGGCCTCTGATTCACCCGCCCAGTGGTATGTGAAGCCGCCGGCATCGATTTCCGCGTACATCTTTGCAAAATCATCGCTTCCGGCCGGATCGCTGACTCTGGAAGCGCCCGGGCGCAGCGTCGCAAGCAGCGCGTCGTCGCCGTTGAGCACGGCTGTGCCGCCCTTCTTGAGGCCGCGGAAGATCTCGCACTTGGCGCGCAGGATATTCTCCCTGCTGCCCAGGTTTCCGATGTGCGCGTCGCCGACATTTGTGATCACAGCTACATCCGGCTGGGCGATGCGGACCAGATAGTCGATCTCGCCGAGGTGATTCATTCCCATCTCCAGAACCGCGATCTCATCCTCCGCGCTCAGGCGGAAAACAGTCATGGGAAGTCCCAGATGGTTGTTGAGGTTGCCCGCGGTCTTGAGCGTGCGGAAGCGGCTGGAGAGCACGGAAGCCACCATATCCTTGGTCGTCGTCTTGCCGACGCTTCCTGTAACGGCAACAACCGGAATACCCAGACGGCGCCTGTAATAGGCCGCCAGATCGCCCATCGCCTTGGCTGTATCCTCAACCAGCACGCAGAATTTTCCTTCCGGAACCGTCTCTGGCGCTGTGCTGACAAGACATCCTTCTGCGCCGGCCTCCATAGCGCCGGGCACAAAACGGTGCGCGTCGAGACGCTCACCGACGATCGCCACGAACAGATCGCCTGCCGCCGCCTTTCTGCTGTCTGTCTGCACGTTGGTGATATACCGGTTTTCAACATCCACATTTCCAAGAAGTTGTCCGCCGACCGCTTCGAGGATCTCTTTTACATAAAGCTTTTCCATGTTTTTTATTACCTTGTAAGTGTTTTGACCACCTTGTAAGTGTTCTGGTCACCTTTTAAGTGTTCTGATCACCTTGTAAGCCCGTCGTTGACAATAAACTCGCACAGATCCTCATAGGAGATGCCCACTGCGGCCGCCTCCTGGGGCACAAGGCTTGTGGGCGTCATGCCGGGCAGTGTGTTGACCTCAAGGAACCACGCGTTGTCGTACTTGTCCACGATGAAATCGCTGCGGGAGTAGGTGCGAAGTCCCAGCACATTGTGGACCTTGAGCGCCATATCGCCCATCTGCTTCTCCACCTCGGGCGTGCAGCGTCCGGGGCAGATCTCCTCCGTCGCGCCCGCCTTGTACTTGTTCTCATAGTTGTAGAAATCGACCTTGGGAACGATCTCCACGGAAGGCAGCGCTCTGTCTCCGAGGACCGCGCAGGTAAACTCCCTGCCCTCGATCATCTGCTCGACGAGAACATCCGGTCCGAATGCCAGGCACTTCTCAACAGCGGGACGGACAGCGTCCTGGCTGGTCACGATATAGACGCCGACAGAAGAACCTCCGGTCGGTGTTTTGACAACGCAGGGCGCCTCGATCTCGGAGGCGATCTTCTCTGCAGTCTGCTTCAGGTCTTCATCACTTGTGATCGCGCCGGCGTGGAAGGTCTTCCAGGCGGGCGTCCGGACACCCTTATCCTTGATCATCTCCTTGGTGAGCATCTTGTCCATCGCGATCGCGGCGCCGAGATAGCCCGATCCGGTATAAGGGATGCCGAGCATGTCAAATGTCGCCTGCACGCGGCCGTCCTCGCCGTTCATGCCGTGCAGCGCCACGTATACGATGTCCGCCATACGGCAGATCTCCAAAACGCCTTTTCCGAACAGAGACGGGCTCTTCCACTTTCTGGACTCTTTCACCGCTTCGAGGTCCGGTGCTGTCCCGTCAAAGGTCAGAGATCTGAGTTCCGGCAGCTCCTCAAACAGGGAGGCTGGATCGTCCGTCACGTCCTCCAGTCCCATGAAAAGGTCCACCAGAACTGCCTGATGGCCTCTTGACCTGAGTGCTCTGCACACTTTTGTTCCCGACAGAAACGATATATTTCTCTCCGTGCTCAGTCCTCCGCACAGAACAACAATCTTCATATCTACCTCCATCCGGAGCGCTTCCTGTGAAAAACGCATATGTCTTTCACACCGCCTCCATTTGTGAAACGGCGCTTCGCCGATGCCAAAATACTGTCCGCACCATTATAGCATGTTTTGCCCTTAACGCACAGCACCCGGGACCTTGAAGCGCCGCTGTCTCACAGACAGCCTGCACTCCAACTCCCGGGTACTGCCAATGCCGGTCACACTGGCCGGCTTTTCTTTATTTCATCAGGGCTCAAGCCTCTTTCTTGGGCTTTCTGCCTCTTCTTGCGGGGATCATGACCTTCTCAAGGCCCCAGATCTCCTGTGCATACTGCTCGATGGTCCTGTCGGAAGAGAACTTGCCGACGTTGGCCACGTTGAGCATTGCCATGCGCGCCCATCTCTTGCTGTCGTTGTAAGCCTTCTCCACTTCTCTCTGCGCTGCCGCATAGGACTCGAAGTCCGCAAGGATGAAGTATCTGTCCGCGCGGTCGGTTCCATGTCTGTTGAGCAGGGAATCGTACAGAGGACGGAACAGGTCCGGATCCTCGGGAGAATAGGTGCCGTCAACCAGCTGTACAAGGACTTTGCGGACGTTCTGATCCTCGTTGAAGATCTTCTTGGGATCATAGCCGCCGTAGTTCTCATAATTGATGACCTGCTGAGAGGTAAGACCGAAGATAAACGCGTTCTCTTCGCCTACTTCCTGTACGATCTCGACGTTGGCGCCGTCCATGGTGCCCAGCGTCACAGCGCCGTTGAGCATGAACTTCATGTTGCCGGTACCGGAAGCTTCCTTGGAAGCTGTGGAGATCTGCTCGGATACATCCGCTGCAGCGATGATGATCTCTGCATTGGAAACACGGTAGTTCTCGATGAAGACGACCTTGATCTTGTCTTCGATATCGGGATCGTTGTTGATCACGTCCGCGACGGAGTTGATCAGCTTGATGGTCAGCTTCGCGGTCTTATAACCGGCTGCCGCCTTCGCGCCGAAGATGAAGGTTCTCTTCTTGAACTCCATGCCGGGGTTCTCTTTGAGCTGGTTATACAGGTACATAACATGCAGGATGTTGAGGAGCTGTCTCTTGTACTCGTGCAGTCTCTTGACCTGTACGTCGAAGATCGATCTGGGATCGACTTCGATTCCGTTGTGCTCGAGGATGTACTTGGCCAGACGGACTTTGTTCTTGTACTTGATGTTCATGAACTCCTTCTGCGCCTTGGTGTCATCCGCATAGATCTCCAGTTCCTTCATGTGGGACAGATCTGTGATCCACTCATCGCCGATCTTATCGGTGACCCACTTTGCGAGGTTGGGATTGCCGTGAAGCAGGAATCTTCTCTGTGTGATACCGTTGGTCTTATTGTTGAACTTCTCAGGGAACATCTCGTAGAAGTCTCTGAGCTCTTCGGTCATCAGGATCGCGGTGTGAAGCTCCGCAACGCCGTTGACGGAGAAGCCGGCAACGATAGCAAGGTTCGCCATGCGGACCTGTCCGTCATAGATGATGCCCATCTTGTAGATCTTGTGGCCGACATCTACGCCTGTATTGTCATAGCGGTTGTGGATCTCACGCTCAAATCTGCGGTTGATCTCCTCCACGATGGAGTAGATTCTGGGAAGAAGTCTGGAGAACAGCTCGATGGGCCATTTCTCAAGCGCTTCCGCCATGATGGTGTGGTTTGTATACGCGCAGCTCTTAGTCACAACGCTCCACGCCTCATCCCATGTGAGCGCATAGTCATCCATGAGGATGCGCATCAGCTCGGGGATGGCCAGAGTGGGGTGTGTATCATTGAGCTGGAAGACATACTTCTCATGCAGCTTTCTGATGTCGTCGTGTGTCTTCATGTACTTCTGGATCGCACACTGAAGTGTCGCGGATACGAAGAAATACTGCTGTTTGAGACGAAGCTCCTTACCCTGTACATGGTCGTCGCAGGGATAGAGGACGTTGCAGATCGTGCGGGCAAGGTTTTCCTGCTCGACGGACTTCTGGTACTCGCCTCTGTCAAAAGAGTCAAGCTTGAAGCTTACTACAGGCTCCGCGTCCCAGATTCTGAGAGTATCTACAAAGCCGTTGCCATAACCGATGATCGGAAGATCATAGGGAACGGCCTTGACAGAGCTGTAGCCTTCCTGCTTGTACATGGTGCGGCCGTTTCTGTCCAGATAGGAGGTCACATAACCGCCGAAATGCACTTCCTGTGTGTACTCGGGTCTGCGAAGTTCGAGGGGATTGCCGTTCTCAAGCCAGTTGTCCGGTACTTCTACCTGATAACCGTCTCTGATCTCCTGCTTGAACATTCCGTACTGATAACGGATGCCTGCGCCGTACGCGGGGTAGTTCAGGGTTGCAAGAGAATCCAGGAAACATGCTGCCAGTCTTCCGAGACCGCCGTTTCCAAGCGCCGCGTCGGGCTCCTGGTCCTCGATCGCGTTGAGCTTGAAGCCGAGTTCCTTGAGTGCCTGCTTGATGGGCTCATACGCCATCAGGTTGATGGCGTCGTTGCCGAAGGCGCGGCCCATGAGAAATTCCATGGACAGGTATACGACCTGCTTGGGATCCTTGTCGTCAAACACCTTCTGTGTTCTCATCCAGCAGTCAATGATCTGATCCTTCAGAGCCATTGCGGAAGCCTGGAAGACCTGCTGGTCTGTAGCTTCCTTCATGGTGCGTCTGTACATTGTACGGACATTGTACTCAACACTTCTCTTAAAAAGATCCTTGTCAAACGTAAATTGGGGTCTTTTAACCATTCTTTGATTTCTCCTTACATCTTCTGGACACCGATCGTGACCTTCTCACCGTTGATATCCCATTTCTTCTCGTTAGCCAGTGTCGTATCCTTCTCGATCTTTTCGGCAAGAACCTTGCCTGCGATCGCCGCTTCGTTGGCGGCCGCCACTCTGGACAGCTTCTCATTGCCGCTCAGGGAGACGCGGATGCGGTCCATGACCTCAAATCCGGACTCTTTTCTCATCGTCTGGATCTTGCTGATCAGCTCATATACAAATCCCTCTTCCACAAGCGCGGGCGTCAGGTTGGTATCCAGCACAACCGTGAAGGTGCCGTCTTCCTGGCTCACATAGCCCTCTTTGCGGGCTGTATCGATGAGCAGGTCATCTGTCGTCAGCTCAACTGCAACGCCGTTGACATCGAAGCGCAGAGCGCCTTCCGCCTTCAGCGTATCCATAGCTGTGTTTCCATCCAGCTCTGCCAGATATTTTCTGATGCCGCCCAGCTGCTTGCCGTACTTGGGTCCGACTGTGCGGAGCTGCGGCTTGAAGGTATAACTTGTAAATTCGCGGACGTCGTCTGTGAAGATCACTTTTTTGACATTGAGCTCGTTCTTGATGATCTCCTGGTAGAAGGAGTCGAGCGCCTTATCGGCCTTGACGAACATCTGCGCGATCGGCTGTCTGTTCTTGATGTTGGAAGCATTGCGGCATGCGCGGCCCATAACGACGATGCGAAGGACCTCGTCCATGCTCTCTTCCAGTTCTTTATCAACATGCGCCTCGTCTGCTTCGGGGAACAGGCAGAGGTGGATGCTCTCCGGTGCGGAGGCATCTACGCTGCGGACGATATTCTGATAGATCTCCTCTGTCATGAAGGGGATCATAGGCGCTGCGCACTTGCAGACGTTGACCAGCGCTGTGTACAGAGTCATGTACGCGTTGATCTTATCCTGCTCCATGCCCTTGGCCCAGAAGCGGTCACGGCAGCGGCGGACATACCAGTTGGACATCTCGTCGACGAATGTCTCCAGGGCTACTGCAGCCTCAGGGATCTTGTACTGCTCGAGATTCTTGTCGGTCGCCGCGATCATGGTATTCATCCTGGAAAGGAGCCACTTGTCCATTACGGACAGTTTGTCATATTCCAGCGCATACTTGGTGGGATCGAAGTTATCGATATCCGCGTACAGAGTGTAGAACGCATATGTGTTCCACAGTGTGCCAAGGAACTTGCGCTGGCCTTCCTTAACAGTCTTGTCAGAGAACTTGTTGGGAAGCCAGGGCGCGCTGTTGGTATAGAAATACCAGCGGATCGCGTCCGCGCCGTGTGTCTTGAGCGCGGTGAAAGGATCAACCGCGTTGCCCTTACTCTTGGACATCTTGTTGCCGTCCTCGTCCAGGACAAGGCCCAGAACGATGACGTTCTCATAGCAGGGCTTGCCGAACAGGAGCGTGGACTCCGCGTGCAGGGAATAGAACCAGCCGCGGGTCTGGTCGACCGCTTCGCTGATGAAAGCAGCGGGGAACCATTTCTCAAAGAGATCCTTGTTCTCAAAAGGATAGTGGAGCTGTGCGTAAGGCATTGCTCCGGAATCGAACCAGCAGTCGATGACCTCGGGAACACGGTGCATTTCGCCGCCGCACTCGGGGCAGCGGATCACGAACTCATCCACATAAGGTCTGTGGAGCTCTGTCTTCTCCGCGTCCGGATTTCCGGACAGCTCAGCGAGCTCTTTTCTGCTTCCTACACTAAGCTGGTGGCCGCAGCCCTTGCACTCCCAGATATTGAGGGGTGTGCCCCAGTATCTGTCACGGGAGATGCCCCAGTCCTGGATGTTCTCCAGCCAGTTGCCGAAACGGCCCTCTCCGATGGTCGGAGGGATCCAGTTGATCTCCTTGTTGCCGCTCACGAGGCTGTCCCTGACATCGGTCATCTTGATGAACCAGGACTGGCGCGCATAGTAAAGAAGCGGTGTGCCGCAGCGCCAGCAGTGAGGATAGTCGTGCTCGAACTTGGGAGCGGAGAACAGGATGCCGCGCTCGCTCAGATCTCTGAGGACTTCCGGGTCAGCGCTGATCGCGCCCTTGTCCATCTCCGCCTGTGTGGGCTTGCAGCGCATGCCTGCGAAAGGCGTACCCTCAACCAGGCATCCCTGCGCGTCGACAAGCTGTACAAAAGGAGCGTCATATTTGCGTCCGACTCTCGCGTCATCCTCACCGAATGCCGGTGCGATGTGAACGATGCCGGTACCGTCTGTCATAGTTACATAGTCGTCGCAGTATACAAAGAATGCTTTCTTGTGCTGCTGCGCCGTTCTTCTGGCTGCCTCTTCATAGAGGGGCTCATAGGACTTGTACTCCAGATCTGAACCCTTCATGGTCTCCAGAACTTCGTACGCTTTTCCGTCTTCGGTTGCTGTGAACTTGTCCTTTAAGGGCTCAAGCACCTTGTCCAGCAGCGCTTCCGCCATGTAGTAGGTGAAGCCGTCGATCGCTTTCACCTTGGCATAGGTATCTTCCGGGTTCACGCAGAGCGCGATGTTGGAAGGAAGTGTCCAGGGTGTTGTGGTCCATGCCAGGAAATAAGCGTCCTCATCCGTCAGTTTGAAACGAACGATCGCAGAGCGCTCTTTGAGCGTCTTGTAGCCCTGCGCGACTTCGTGAGAGGACAGGGGTGTTCCGCAGCTGGGGCAGTAGGGAACGACCTTGAAGCCCTTGTAAAGAAGGCCCTTCTCCCAGATCGTCTTGAGCGCCCACCACTCGGACTCGATATAGTCGTCATAATAGGTGACATAAGGATTGTCCATGTCAGCCCAGAAGCCTACGATGCCGGAGAATTCCTCCCACATGGATTTGTACTTCCAGACGCTTTCCTTACATTTCTCGACAAAGGGAGCAATGCCGTACTCTTCGATCTGCTCTTTGCCCTCGATGCCGATCTCTTTCTCAACTTCCAGCTCCACAGGAAGTCCGTGGGTGTCCCAGCCGGCCTTTCTGGGGACCTGATATCCCTTCATCGTGCGGTAACGCGGCACCATGTCCTTGATGACTCTTGTCAGAACATGACCGATGTGCGGCTTTCCATTAGCCGTGGGCGGGCCGTCATAGAACATATATGTCGGGCAGCCCTCGCGCTCCTTCACGCTCTTTTCAAAAATCTGATTGTCTTGCCAGAATTTCAGTGTGTTGTGTTCTCTCTCCACGAAATTCAGGTCCGGATTTACCTTTTTGTACATCTTTACTTTCCGCCTTTCTCGTCAGCTTTTAGTAGAATGGAATAAGCGCATGACCCTGCACTATCTCCACATTAACCATGAGATTATAACTTTTATGCCAAAAACCTGTCAAGGACTGCGCCGTATCTTGTCACAAAAACGTAAAATTTGTAGTTTGTCTGATCTTTTGTCTATTTTGACCATATTCCTCTTACTCATTTGTTACTAAGAGTTGCTTTCTTCCATTCTTTCCGGACCAGACAGGCCGGAAAATCGTCAAAATGTTCAAGACGTTCAACGGATTCTGCCGCAAAACTGTCTAAATAATTGCAGAACCTGCGAATTCGTAGTATCATCAGTGCAAATAGTGGTGTCATGACATCGGCATTCTGCAGGCTTCGAATGACGTCACGAAACTACCGTTTCAGACTCCTGGAGGAATAATTTATGGACAGACAAAACCTGACACTGCTCACAGATCTGTATGAGCTCACCATGATGCAGGGATATTTTAAGAATAAGGAAGAGAACAATACGGTTATCTTCGACGCGTTCTTCAGAACCAATCCCTTCGGCGGCGGCTATTCGATCATGTGCGGAACCGAACAGCTGGTCAAATACATCAAGGAGCTGCATTTCAGCAAAGAGGATGTCGACTACCTTCGCAGTCTCGGCATTTTTGATGAGGATTTCCTCAACTACCTTGAAAACTTCAAATTCACAGGTTCGATCTACTCGATCCCCGAAGGCTCGCTCATGTTCCCCAGAGAGCCCATGGTCAAGGTCATTGCCCCGATCATGGAGGCACAGCTCGTGGAGACCGCGATCCTCAACATCATCAACCACCAGAGCCTGATCGCCACGAAGGCGGCGCGTATCTGCTATGCGGCTCGCGGCGACGGAATCATGGAGTTCGGTCTTCGCCGTGCCCAGGGTCCCGACGCGGGAACCTACGGCGCTCGTGCGGCAGTCATTGCAGGCTGCGTGGGAACATCCAATGTCCTGTGCGGACAGCTCTTTGACGTTCCCGTCAAGGGCACGCACGCACACAGCTGGATCATGAGCTTCCCGGATGAGCTGACCGCTTTCAAGACCTATGGCGATCTCTATCCCAACGCATGCATCCTGCTGGCGGACACATACGACACACTCAAATCCGGTGTCCCGAACGCGATCAAGACCTTCCAGTACCTGCGCGACAAAGGTACCCTCGGAAAGGGTTACGGAATCCGTCTGGACAGCGGCGACCTTGCCTATATCTCCAAGAAGGCTCGCAAGATGCTCGACGAGGCAGGCTTCCCGGATGCGATCATCTCCGCCTCCAACGACCTGGACGAGCACCTGATCGACTCCCTGAAGAACCAGGGCGCGACCATCACCTCCTGGGGCGTCGGCACGCACCTGATCACTGCCAAAGACAACCCGTCCTTCGGCGGCGTCTACAAGCTCGCAGCGATCCAGAGACCCGACGGGTCATTCGAACCCAAGATCAAGCTCTCCGAGAACACCGAGAAAGTCACCAACCCCGGCGACAAGAAGATCTACCGTGTCTATGAAAAGGCAAGCCACAAGATCATCGCCGACCTGATCTGCCTCGAGGAAGAGACTTTCACCGATCAGCGTCCGCTGGTCCTCTTCGATCCCGCTGAGCCCTGGAAGAAGACGAAACTCGAAGCCGGCGAATTCGAACTTCGGGAACTCATGATCCCGCTGTTCAAGGACGGCGAGTGTGTCTACGACTTCCCCAAGACCATGGACATCCGCAAGAAGTGCCTGGAAGAGCAGGACACCCTCTGGGAGGAATCCAGACGTCTCGTCAACCCTCACCAGATCTACGTCGACCTCTCCAGAAAGCTGTACGACACCAAGCTCCGCCTGCTCGACGAAGTCGGCGAGAGAACACAGGGAATCCAGAGCTGATCTTCCTGCTGTCGCAAAAAGCGCTTTCACTTACACGACCATATCGGATCATAATAAGGCTGCCGCGTTTTGCGGCGGCCTTGTTTTATGGGCTTGCTCAATAAAAAAGGGCTGCTTAATGCAGCCCTCAGACAAATTTTGCAGTTATTCTTTTATCTGTTCATCCAACTGTTCTTCTATCTGCTCTTGTATCTGTTCTTCTGTTCGGTCTCCAGTCCGACGTGATTCAGAAGTAGAAAAACAGACCCGTCTTCTTGAGCGGCGCCCGCAGCGCCATATAAAGTCCGGTTGCGACAAACGCCGATACCACCGAGTTAATGAGAGTCACTCCAATGTTGATCGCGAAAGAAACTTCTGCGGCAGGTTTACCCAGGATCAGGATCTTGTAGAAGTAGCGGATCGTGGGATCAAATACCGCGTTGAACGCAAGTCCGGCAATGACAGCTGCCAGTGTCCAGCGGAAAACTTTGGACAGATCTCTCTCGGTTGTGATATGTCCCATCTTATGTGCAACTACGCCGACAAGAATTCCCATCAGGAACTTGATCACGAAGGTAATAGGCGCCTGCACGATATATACGGGATCCATCAGGTCTGCGATCGTCAGTCCGAGTGCGCCGCCCGCTCCGCCGTAAGCGCTTCCGAGGATCAGAGCACCGAGAACACAGAAAGCGTTGCCCAGATGAACTGTAACTTTATCTCCTGCGATCGTAGGGATCGGGATTGACAGGAATGTAAACACAATATAAGTAAGCGCTGCAAATATTCCCGAAAATACAAGTCTTCTCAAACCCTCTCTCCTTGAATTGCTGATTGCTGCGGCTGTATTAAGGCTGTTCATAATGGACCTCCGTTCTAAAGGGTTTGCCGGTCATGCGCCTGCTGCGGTGGATTATACTGCAGTTCAACAGCAGATTTTAATGGATGGTCCCGCGGTTCAGCAGCACAATTTAGTGGCTTCCCTCATAACTCTTTCTAGTTTTCTTTGTTATGAACAGTATATTCACATCTGAGCATATTAATAGCATCAATACGGTATTTTTTTATATAACCAGAATGTGGTGCTCGCTCATGCTGGTCGATATTTCGTCTTTTTTATGCTTGTTGGGCACAGAAGCATGCTTTTCAGAAATTGTCGCCAATGCATATCAATATATCGTGCAGAAAATTTGCACTATTTTGACATAATCAAAAAAAGTTGGGTCATTCAGCCGTTTTTCAGCTGACTGTACCCAACTTGTCTTCGTAATCATAGTAAATCTGAATGCTTCTTCCAGGCTCACGCCAGATATCTCGCCATCGCCACCAGCAGTTCCTCCACCGACGACAGCAGGATCTCTTCATCGCGGACCGTGACGCCGACCGCCTTGTACTGGTACAGGAACTCCGGCAGGCCTTTGTTGCTGAATCCTCGGACGCTGAATGTGAGGTTCTTTCTGTAGTTGCGAAGGAGGGACGGGATATTTTCACCCCGCACCTTTGCGCTCGGATCCATGTAGAAGCGGATCGTTCCCGGGTAGCCCACGATCTCTGTAATGCCGATACGCGCCGCTACGGAGCGGATCAGCGCGATGCGCAGAAGGTTGCCTGCCGGCGCGGGGATCTCTCCAAAGCGGTCGGCCAGCTCTTCTTTGACATCGTCGTAGTCGTCTGTGGATTCGATGGCCGCGATCTTTTTGTAGATCTCCAGCTTCTGCTCCTCATTGATGATATAGGACTCGGGAAGAAATGCGTCAGCGCTCAGGTTGACGCGCACCATGCGCTCTTCCTTGATCGGCTCGCCCTTGGCCTGCTTGACTGCCGTGTTGAGAAGTTTGCAGTAAAGGTCGTAGCCAACCGCCTGCATGTGGCCGTGCTGCGCCCTTCCAAGGACGCTTCCGGCGCCGCGGATCTCGAGATCGCGCATTGCGATCCTGAAACCGCTGCCCAGATCCGTGTACTCCTTGATGGCGCGGAGCCGCTTCTCCGCGACCTCGCGAAGCATCCGGTCCTTGCGGTACATCAAAAAGGCGTATGCCGTGCGGCCGCTCCGGCCGACACGTCCGCGCAGCTGATACAGCTGCGACAGTCCCATCTTATCCGAATCATGAATGATGATGGTATTGACGTTGGAAATATCCAGACCTGTCTCGATAATGGTCGTGGAGACCAGCACGTCGATCTCACCATTAATGAAATCATACATGATCTTCTCCAGCTCCGATTCCTTCATCTGGCCGTGCGCGTAGACGATATTGGCCTCCGGCACGAGCTGCTGCAGGCGGAATGTCACATCCTCAATGTCATGAACTTTGTTGTGGACATAGTATACCTGTCCCTTGCGGGAGAGTTCACGAAGGATCGCCTCCCTGACCATCTCCTCATCGTATTCCATGACGTAGGTCTGGATCGGCACACGCCCTTCCGGCGCGTCCTCCAGAACCGTCATGTCTCGGATCCCCACAAGGCTCATATGAAGGGTTCGCGGGATCGGCGTCGCGGAGAGGGTCAGAACGTCCACATTTTCCTTCATCTTCTTGATCTTTTCTTTGTGGGTCACGCCGAAGCGCTGCTCCTCGTCCACGACAAGAAGACCCAGGTTCTTGAACTTGACGTCCTTGGACAGAAGTCTGTGGGTGCCGATAACAATATCGCAGAGTCCCTGGGAGACTTCCTTGATAGTCTGCTTCTGCTCCGCGGAAGAGCGGAAGCGGGAAAGCATACCGACAGTGACCGGATATCTGCGCATCCTCTCGCAGAAGGTGTTGTAGTGCTGCTGCGCAAGGATGGTCGTGGGGACGAGAACAGCCACCTGCATGCCCTCCTGCACGGCCTTGAAAGCGGCCCTGACGGCGATCTCTGTTTTGCCGTAGCCGACGTCGCCGCAGATCAGGCGGTCCATGATCCGGTCGCTCTCCATGTCTTTCTTGGTCTCTTCGATGGCAGTGAGCTGATCGTCCGTCTCCTCGTAGGGGAACATCTCCTCGAACTCCTTCTGCCATACTGTGTCGGGGCCGAACTGATGCCCTTTCTTCTCCCGGCGCGCCGAGTACAGCTGCACGAGGTCCTCTGCGACCTCGTCCACCGCGCTCTTGACTTTGCGCTTGGTGCCGGCCCATTCCTGCGTGCCGAGCTTGTTGAGCTTGGGCTTTGCGGCACTCGCGGACGCGTATTTCTGCAGGACAGAGAGCTCCGTCGGCAAAACATAGAGCGTTCCGCCTCCGCCGTACTCGATCTTGATATAGTCCTTGGCGATGTGATTGACCTCGATCTTCTCCACACCCCTGTAGATGCCGATACCGTGATCCTCATGGACCACGTAATCGCCCACCTTCAACTCGGAGAAGGCCTGGATCTGCTCGCCCTCATATTTCTTCTTTTTGGTCTTCTTCCGGCTCTGCGTGCCGAAGATATCGGACTCCGCGATGACCGCGAACCCGATGGACGGATATTCAAATCCCTGGCGGATCTGGCCGTAATAGGTCATGATCTCGCCGGGTTCCAGCTTGCGTTCCGGATTCTCACTGTAAAACGCGATGAGTCCGTCCGCCGTCAGGTCCTGCGCCAGCCTCCTGGCCCTGGTCCTCGAGGGAGAGATCAGGATTGTCCTGTAACCCTTCTTCTTGAAAGTCGCAAGGTCCTTTTCGAGGGCGTCAAAGCTCTTGTTAAACGGAGACATGGTCTTTGCGTGGATCGAAACGGTAAGGTCCGGCTCCATCCAGCCGCAGCCGTTTGCAAGACCTGCCAGGCCAACACACCGGTACCCCAGCATCTGGGCAGTCACTTCCTCACAGCCTGCAAGAAGCGCCATCTGACCGGGCAGCACATAGCCCTTCTCCGCCCGGCTGGCCATACTCTCGCGGAATTCCGTCTCGACCGCGCCGGCGTGCTGGTGCACTCTGTAAGGCTCATCCAGATAGATAGTCGTCGTCCGCTTGGGGAACAGATGGAGAAAATTCTCTGTCAGCGGATAGAAATAATGGATATAGCTTTCAAGCGCGCTGAACTGCTTCCATTCCACAGCTTCTTCTTCCATCTTCGCGACCGTCGTCTTGAGGCGGTGCGCCTCCTCTGTGCGGTTTTCATCCCGCCAGCGCTTCTCCAGCTCCTTCTCTTCCTTGCGGATCCTGTCCAGCCCGTCCATGAGCCTTCTGTCCGACAGGATCATTTCCGTCGCGGGATAGATCCTGACCGACTCCAGCTTGGCGATCGACCGCTGGCTGAGCACGTCAAAAGACCGGATCGAATCCACCTCATCGCCCCACAGTTCAATTCTGTAAGGGTTCTCCTCTGTCAGCTCGAAGATGTCCAGGATATCACCCCGGATCGCGAACTGGCCCGGCTTCTCGACCTGATACTGCTTCTCATAGCCGAGAAAGACCAGGCGCTTTGCCGTCTCCGTGAGCGAGAGTTCTCCCCTCTTTCTCACTTCCAGCACGCTTTTCTCCAATACATCCAGAGGCACCTGCGGCGTCATCAGCGCTGCAAACGTGGTGACCACCGTCGCGGGCCGGCCTTCCATCAGGCGCCTGAGGCATCGGATCCGCTCTGTATCCAGCTCCCTGCCCCTTAAGTCCGCCTGGTAAAAGATCAGGTCTTTGGCCGGAAACAGCACAGTGTTCCTGTCATAGAAACGATATGCCTCCTGGATCTCCCTGGCTCTCTGGTCGCTGTAGGTCACGATCAGGCGGAATCTCGCTGCTGCCGCGAGGGACTCTTCCCTGGACAGGGCGTAGATCAGGTGAAGCTTCTGCGCCTCCGCGCATCCTTCTGTCAAAACACTGACCGGGCCCACAGAAAGTGCGTCAACTATTCGATTGTAATTCTCCGACTCCTTCAGCGGGGCTGTTAGTGTTGACATTCTTTTTCTTTTCCTTCTTCGTGTTAAAGAGGTTCATCGCTCTGTCAGGGCCTTCTTCAAGGGCGCATACGACCGCGTCTGCCGCCTTCTTGTAAGTCTCCTCCATGACGGCCCTATCATCACCTGAAAAATGACCCAGAACATGGTTGGCCAGGTCTGCGGACGGGTCCGGCTTTCCGCCGACGCCGATCCGGATCCTGGTAAACTCGTTGTCTCCCAGGTGCTGAATGATATTCTTCAGCCCGTTGTGGCCGCCGGCGCTTCCCTTCCTGCGGATCCGAAGGTGGCCTACAGGAAGATCGATGTCATCAGAGATCACGATGAGATGGCTGTGGTGATCCACCTTGAAGTAGCTGCAGACCTCCCGGACCGCTTCGCCGCTCAGGTTCATATATGTGAGGGGTTTCATCAGGATCACTTTCTGTCCTCCTATGGTCCCCTTTCCGATCATGGATCTGCCAAAGTGCACCGGTCCGCTTATAGTGTACCGGTCGATCAGTTCATCGATCACACAGAAGCCGACATTATGTCTGGATCCGTCATATTTGCGTCCCGGATTGCCGAGTCCTGCGATTACATAGTAAGTGTCCATCTTGATCTCCGTTTCGAATAATACTGTTCTGACGCGGCACCGCGCCGCGTATTTCCTTACATACCACAAGTATATATCTATCGTCAAGAAAAGTATCGCTGCAAACCTTTACGGTCTGCAGCGATACTGTCCCATTTTCCATATTCAGATAAAAGACGCTGTGCTCTGCTATGCTGTCGTACCTGTAGCGAAGTTATCCTCCTGCAATGCACTTTTCTCATACTCTTCCAGAATAATGCTTTCCAGCATTGCTCTGGTCTCTGTATTGATGGGATGAGCGATGTCTCTATACTCACCATCAGCTGATTTTTTGCTCCTTCATCTTGCCTTCTTTGGCAATTCTTCTAACTCTTACATCCGTCACCTGCATAGCGTTCTCCATTTCTAAATGGTATAACGTTCGCCCTTTTCCACTACGATCCTTATACCATTTTCACCTTTGTAACAGGAATTGGCCTGAATGGTGCCGCCGCTCTCCACGACGCAGTTCTCAATGATGGTATTGTCTCCGATGTAAACATCATTCAATATGAGGGAATTCCTAATTACACAATTATTGCCAACATAGACCTGTTGGAACAATACAGAATTCTCTACCGTTCCGTTCACTATGCAGCCGCTTGAAAGCAGACTGTTCCTGATATGTACTCCCACATTGTATTTGGCGGGAGGAAGGTCCGCGACCTTCGAGTGAACTTCGGGATACTGTTTGAAGAAATAATCTCTGATCTCCGGATTCAGAAAATCCATGTTTGTCCTGTAATAATCCTCAACAGTTGCGATATTGCTCCAATAGTTGTGCAGCTTATAACCGTAGATCTTCTTCAGGCCTCTGTATCGGATGAGGATATCCTGAACCAGATCATACCGGTTTTCTTCCATGCTTTTCTCCAGTAATTCGATCAGCAGTCTCCTCCTGATCACATATATTCCACATGAAATCGTACTATACTGCGCGACCACAGGTTTCTCCACAAATTCCTGGATCCTGCCGTCCGCATCCATCTGCACTGTTCCATACCGTTCCACATTAAAGCTTTCCGGCATTTCTTTGACCACAACAGTGATATCCGCTCTCTTTGCGACATGATACTCGAGCACCTCGTTGTAGTCCATCTTGTAGACACAATCGCCGGAGGCGATCACAACATAGGGCTCATGCGATGTCTTCAGAAAACCGATATTCTGCGCGATCGCGTCAGCTGTTCCACGGTACCACTGACTGTTAGCGTCTGCAAAGGAGGGAGTAAAGAGGAACATTCCTCCCTGCTTTCGCCCGAAATCCCACCACTTGGACGATGCCAGATGTTCATTCAGACTTCTGGAATTATACTGTGTCAGGACCGCAACCTTCTGAATTCGGGAATGCTCCATGTTGCTCAGAGCAAAGTCAATACTGCGGTAACTGCCTGCTACAGGCATCGCGCAAACTGCCCTTTTCCTGGACAATTCCTTCATTCTTCTGCTGTTGCCGCCGGCTAAGATAACTCCTACTGCCCTCATTGCACGTCACCTTCTTTCACCAGAGTTCTGCCGCTTTCCAGCCTGCTGCCGGGATAATCCTCCGGCGTCGTTTCACCGGAAATCATGACATTCTTTCCGATGCTGACCCCTTTCGGAACTACCGTGCCTTCTCCCAGTGTTACGATACCCTCTCGATAAATGTCAGGTCTGGTGTCATTGGGAATGTCATAGCCTTCACCCAGGGCAGCCCCTTCCCCGATCGTGACGTTCTCAGCCGCAATGACCTTATGCAGCCTGCAGCCCGCTCCGACGTGAGTTCCGTTCATCAGGATCGAATCCCTGACCTCAGCGCCTCGCTCGATCGTCACATCACAGCCAATGACAGAGTTGTAAACTCTGCCGAAAATTTCCGTTCCTTCACCAATGATCGTCCGCTCCACCGCGCTTTCAGGGCCAAAATACTGCGGCACGTTGGATGTGCTCTTGGTGTAGATCTTCCAGTACTCCTCGTACAGGTTGAATTCCGGAACGATGTCTATAAGCTCCATATTGGCTTCCCAATAGGAAGTCAGAGTCCCGACATCCTTCCAGTATCCGTTAAACTCATACGCATAGAGAGGAGATCCATTGTCGCGGCAATACGGAATAATGTGTTTTCCGAAGTCAAGATTGGGCTGCTCTTTGTTGGAGATCAGCGAATCCTTGAGAACTTTCCAGTTAAAGATGTAGATTCCCATAGATGCCAGATTGCTGCGCGGGTGCGCGGGCTTCTCCTCAAAGTCCACGATCTTCTTGTCTTCGTCCGTGATCATGATTCCGAAACGGCTTGCCTCTTCCATAGGGACCGGCATGACAGCGATGGTCACATCCGCATTGTTTTCCTTATGGAAATCAAGCATAGCTTCGTAATCCATCTTGTAGATATGATCTCCCGACAAAATAAGCACGTAATCGGGATTGAAGCTTTCCATATAAGCAAGGTTCTGATAGATCGCGTTTGCAGTACCGGTGTACCACTCCGTATGGCTGATCTGCTCATAAGGAGAGAGAACCGAAACACCGCCCACATTCTTATCAAGATCCCACGGAATCCCGATACCAACATGCGTATTGAGTCGAAGAGGCATATACTGCGTAAGAACGCCGACCGTATCCACACCTGAATTGATACAGTTGCTCAGCGGGAAGTCAATGATCCTGTACTTTCCGCCGAATGATACCGCCGGTTTGGCCATGTTTGATGTAAGAATACCCAGTCTGCTTCCCTGGCCGCCTGCCAACAGCATAGCGATCATCTCTTTCTTTACTATCATGTTGCCACCTCTGGTATGTTTTTGGCACAAACTATATACATTATTACGTATACAATTTATCAAGCATATTATAACACACAGCCTTGAGAAAAGAAACTGTACATTCTATTTAGCAAATTGTTCTACTTTGTACAATATTTCGTTTTATTCCCAGATATTTTGCTGTTTTTCCAAACAATTGTCCATGCCTTTGACTTGTCCAATATCTTATTGTATGATACGAACGACATCATTTGATGCACACTTTATAATTATGCAAGACTAATACATTTAAAAGGAGGGCCTATGATTCAGCTCGACTTCAACACCCCGATCCACGTCTATTTTTCGGGGATCGGCGGGATTTCCATGAGCGGTCTGGCAAGAATACTTAAGAGCAGAGGCTTTCAGGTCTCCGGTTCGGACAGGGCGCAGAGCGCGCTCACGGATGCTCTTGCCGCAGACGGCATTCACGTCATCATCGGACAGAAGAAGGAGAATATCACGCCGGACATCGATCTGGTAGTGTTCACTGCGGCGATCCGCCCCGACAATCCCGAATATATTGCTGTCATGGAAAACGATATTCCGCACATAACAAGATCCGTTCTGCTGGGACAGATCATGCGCGGTTATAAAGATCCCGTCGCGATCAGCGGCACACACGGCAAGACGACCACCACTTCCATGATCTCCGAGATCCTCATGGAAGCAGGCACAGATCCGACACTCTCGATCGGCGGGATCCTGGACAGCATCGGCGGAAACGTAAGGATCGGAAACAGTTCCTATTTTGCCGCGGAAGCCTGTGAGTACACCAACAGTTTCCTCGACATGTTCCCCGGAATCGGCATCATCCTGGATATCGATGAGGATCATCTTGACTTCTTCAAGGACCTTGCAGATATCCGCCGCTCCTTCAGGAAGTTTGCGCAGCTCATCCCGGAGGACGGCGCGCTGATCATCAACGCGCAGATCCCCGATTATAACGAGATCACGGAAGGTCTTTCGTGCGACGTCATTCTCTACGGTCCCGACAGCAGCGCCGATTACTGGCCTGAGGATATCCGCTACAACAAGCTGGCCTATCCCACCTATACGCTCTGCTCCCGCGAGAGTGACGGCAGCGTGAAAAGGCAGGAGATCTCCCTCAGTGTTCCCGGCGAGCACAACGTGTTCAACTCCATGGCGGCCGTCGCTGCCGCGGACCGTCTCGGCATTTCCCGTGACGACGCAGCCGCCGCGCTGAAGAAATACACAGGAACAGAGAGACGCTTCCAGGTGCTCGGCACGAGAAACGGCTTTACAGTCATTGATGACTACGCGCATCATCCTACAGAGATCGAGGCGACACTCCGGACTGCGTCCAACTATCCGCACAAAGAGCTTTACTGCGTGTTCCAGTCCCACACTTACACAAGGACCAAGTCACTTATGGATGATTTCGCGAAGGCGCTCACGCTGGCCGATCACATCATCCTGGCCAAGATCTACCCGGCCAGAGAGACCGACACTCTCGGGATCAGCTCCCATACACTGGCCGAAAAGATCGAAGCGCTGGGCCATCCCTGCCTGTGCCTGGATACTTTCGAAGAAATTGAAAATTATCTTCTGCAAAATTGCCAATCGGGTGATTTGGTGATAACCATGGGCGCCGGAAACATCAATGAAGTCGGCGCAGATCTGGTTTCCTGACCTTCTTATCCGCACTTTTCCACATCATCCCCACAAAATGCGGTGATCCTGAATGTGGATATCCTCATCTCCTGAATAGTCCTTAATAAAGGGTGTTCAGGAGATGTTTCCATGTTGTCCACATTATCCACAATCCTGCCCGCAGACCGGTCATTCGGGAGCGCCGGAAATTTTATGGATAATATGACCATTTCTTGACTTTCATGCCTGTGTTATACTGCATTTATCAAAATTTGCCATACTATCGCCATGGGCCGGATCGGCCTGCGGCGGTCTTACGATATACGGATTACAGCGCAGAGCTGTTGTCTGCTTCAAAATACAGGAGCAGACTGTGCTTTCTGCCGGGGGAAACGGGAGGTTCGTGAAGTGTTCACGGTCTACAGCGAAAACGACAGGGGATCGACTCTGATCTCCAACTTATTCATCGATCAATACATGAAGGACGCCAATGACGCACAGCTCAAGGTATATCTCTACCTTCTTCGCATGATGAACGCCGGAAGGCCTACCAGCATCAGCGACATGGCGGACCAGTTCAATCATACAGAGAAAGAAGTACTGCGCTCTCTCCGCTATTGGGAGAGCCGCGGTCTGATCGCGTTTGAATACGGAAACAGCGGAGAACTCCTGTCCCTGCACATGCTCACTCCCCGTGTTGATACTCCGGCCTATCCGGCCGTCAGACGGGAAGAGGCGCAGCAGCCTGCAGGCAGTGCGGCTGCAATGCAGTCCTCCTATGCGGATCCGGCGTCTTCGATGCCCGCTATGCCCAGGCTTCAGCCCATGGCTATTCCTTCGCAGCACACTGCTGCTAAGGAAACGGCTCCAGCCGCTTCTCCCTTGGTTGAGCGGGAGAGCACTTCTTTGGCCTCTCCTAAGGTTTCCGCAAGGCATCCCGACGCCGCTTCTGTCGAAGCTTTCCGCAGCAGCGCCAAACGCGCCCAGCTTTTGTTCGTGATCGAACAGTATATCGGCAAACCCCTTGCGCCGAGTGAAGTGGAGTCCGTATACTATATATCAGAACAGCTTCATTTTTCAGACGCGCTGATCGATTATCTGCTTCAGTACTGCATAGACAGAGGCAAGAAGGATTTCCGCTACATAGAAAAAGTCGCTGTCAACTGGGCGGAGCACGGCATTACCACTCCCAAGCAGGCAGAACGCGCCGCTTCCGGGTTTGGCAAGGGCCGCAGAGGCATTTCGGGTGTCAAGCCCTCCGCCAATCCTTTCAATCAGTTTGAGCAGAATCAGTATGACTTCGATCAGCTGGAGAAAGAGATCCTCGGCAACTGATCCATTCGCATTCATACGAAGGAGAATTTGTGTCACTGACCAGAGAGCAATATGACGACATCATGCGCGGTTACATGCAGAAGCAAAGCCGCAGACACCAGCTGAGCCTGCAGCGCAGAGATGAGATATATGAAAAGATTCCTGCCTATAAGGAACTCTCAGAACGCGTCTCTGAAGTCGCGGTAGGTTATCTTCATAAAAGACTGGGAGAAAAGCAGGACGGGAAGACTGCTTCTCCCGCTTTTGTGCGCCCTGAACTCAGCAGGATCGCCGCCCGCAAAAAGGCTCTTCTGGTCGCGAACGGATATCCGGAGGATTATCTTAACGTGAAGCCCGAATGCCCTTACTGCGAGGATACGGGCTTTGTCGGCGGTCAGAAATGCCGCTGTTTCAAGCGCAGGGAGATTGAGATCCTCTACGACCAGTCCCATCTGCAGGAACTTGTCCGGGAGCAGAATTTTGACATTCTTACGGAAAGCTATTATCATGGCGACGACTTAAAGCGCTTTCGAACCGCAAGCAGCGCATGCCGCCGTATGGCAGCAGAATTCGATTCTGTCTTCCGCAACCTCTATCTTTATGGTACAGTGGGTACCGGAAAGTCGTTTCTGTCCATCTGCGTCGCGAAGGAAGTTCTCGAAAGCGGCCACTCCGTGCTGTATTTCAGCGCGGCTGCGCTTTTCGACAAGCTTTCCATGTATTCCTTTGACGTAAGAGTCAAGGAGGAACTGCGCAGCTTCACCGAAGATCTGTATACCTGTGATCTTCTGATCATTGACGATCTCGGAACGGAACTCACCAACCAGTTCATTTCAGCACAGCTCTTCACCTGTCTGAATGAGCGCCACCTTAACCGCAAGTCGACCGTGATCTCCACCAATCTCTCTCTAAAGGAGATGCAGACCCGCTATTCAGACCGCGTCTTTTCGAGGATCACAAACGACTATGAGCTGTATAAACTGACGGGAAGCGACATTCGCGTCCTCAAGCGCAGACAGAGAAGCGCTGCAGCCACATCCACAAGCTGGACACAACCGTCCTCACAGACATTGTTCAATTCATAAAACACTTTAAGCCAGAAAGCGAGGAAAACGAATTCATGGAACCGATCAAACTGCATGATAAGAGACATCTGGATACAATGCCCGCAGGTGCCCTTGGAATAGTTCCGATCAAAGGATGCGAGGAAATGGCTTCTGAGATCAACTATTACCTTACACGCTGGAGAGATGAGCGCGAGAGCGAGCACAAGGATTCTCTGGCCTATATCGGCTACAAGCGTCCTTCCTACATTGTCAACTGCGACCTTCCCCGCTTCGGCACAGGTGAAGGAAAAGGCGTAATGACAGAGTCCGTCCGCGGTATGGACCTGTACCTGATCGCAGATGTCGTCAACTACAGCGAGACCTATAAGATGTTCGGTTTTGAGAACCACATGTCTCCTGACGACCACTATCAGAACCTCAAGAGAGCGATCGCTTCGATCGGCGGTAAAGCCCGCAGGATCACCGTGATCATGCCCTATCTCTATGAGAGCCGCCAGCACAAGCGCTCCGCACGCGAATCTCTTGACTGCGCGATCGCGCTGCAGGAGCTGGTCCGCATGGGCGTCGACAATATCATCACCTTCGACGCGCATGATCCCCGCGTCATGAACGCGATCCCGCTCAACGGTTTTGACACCGTACAGCCGGCTTATCAATTCATCAAAGGTCTTCTGCGCAGCGTCGATGACCTTCAGGTCGATAACAAGCATATGCTGGTCATCAGCCCGGATGAGGGCGGCATGAAGCGCGCCGTCTACTACGCGAACGTTCTCGGTCTGGATATGGGCATGTTCTACAAGCGCCGCGATTATACCCGCATTGTCAACGGTGAGAATCCCGTTGTCGCTCATGAGTTCCTCGGCTCCAGCGTAGAGGGCAAGGACATGATCGTGATCGACGACATGCTCTCCTCCGGCGACAGCATTCTCGAAGTGGCCAGACAGCTCAAAAAGCGCAAGGCGCGCAGAGTCTTTATCTGCGAGACCTTCGGCATGTTCACCGACGGCATCGAGAAATTTGACGAGGCCTATAAGCTCAGATACGACGATGACCTCGGCAAAGAGATCCGTATCTTCGATAAGCTCATCACCACCAACCTCATTTACCAGAAGCCCGAACTGCAGGAGCGCCCCTGGTATGTGTGCTGCGGTATGAGCAAGTATATTGCTTATATCATTGATACCCTCAATCACGACAGTTCCATCAGCGACCTGCTCGATCCCAGAGAGAAGATCCTGAAGATCATAGAGCGCTACAACAAGGCTCGTGAGGAAGGCGTTAAATTCCAGTAAATCCAATAAAAAGCTGCCGCACAATGCGGCAGCTTTTTTCATTTCCAGGTATTAAATTACAGATCCACTTCCACTCTTCTTCCGGTCCTCTGATACTGATAGTATCTGACTCCCGCCGCGTCAAACATCCGCTTGCTGGCGATCGTCGTCTCGGAATCCGCATACTTGTCGCTGTCATACACAACGGTCTTGATCCCGCTCTGAATGATCGCTTTCGCGCATTCATTGCAGGGGAACAGGGATACATACAGGGTCGATCCCTCAAGACTTCCGCCCCGATAATTCAGGATCGCGTTCAGCTCACTGTGCGTCACAAACGCGTACTTGGTATCCAGCGTGCCGCCCTCTCTTGCCCACGGAAAGTCGTCATCCGAGCAGCCGGTGGGAAATCCGTTGTATCCCATTGAAAGGATCTTGTGCGTGTTGCTGACAATACAGGAGCCCACCTGTGTGTTGGGGTCCTTGGATCGCAGCGCGGACAGCTGGGCGACTCCCATGAAGTACTCGTCCCATGTAATATAGTCGTTCCTCTTACTCGTTATTTTGACAGCCATATGTCACACTACCTCTCTCACAAAAGCCGGGGTCGGAAATTACTTCGTGCCAAAGATACGGTCGCCCGCATCGCCCAGGCCGGGAACGATGTAGCCGTGATCGTTGAGGTGATCATCCAGCGCGCCGATATAGAGGTCTACATCGGGGTGAGCCTCTGTGAAAGCCTTGACGCCTTCGGGGGCCGCGATAATGCAGAGGAAGTGCAGTTTCTTGCAGCCGTGCTTCTTGAGAAGATCAACTGCTGCCAGAGCGGAGCCGCCTGTCGCGAGCATGGGATCTACGACGAAGATCTCTCTCTCATCGCTGTCAGCCGGGAGCTTGCAGTAATATTCTACGGGCTCCAGTGTCTCGGGATCTCTGTACAGACCGATGTGGCCGACCTTAGCTGCCGGGATCATGGTCAGCATGCCGTCTACCATGCCCAGACCTGCTCTGAGGATCGGAACTACAGCGAGCTTCTTGCCCTTGATCTCCTGTACGGTTGTCTTGCAGATCGGTGTCTCGATCTCAATATCTTCAAGCTCAAGATGTCTTGTAGCCTCATAGCACTCAAGCATTGCGATCTCGCTGATGCCTTCGCGGAACTCCTTGGTTCCGACCTCTTTGCGGCGGATGAGGCCGATCTTATGCTTGATCATAGGGTGGTCCATAACTACTACTTTTGCCATTTTACTCCTCCATACGTATGAATGATTCCTGCTGCTATATATCTATATATTCAGAATCCCACTTCGGGTCAAAATATACAATACTCTATCTTGGGTTTCCTGTCACCTCTTGCCGCCAAAACTTTACCGAAAATTAATCGGCGCCAAGATCGATCACCTTGTGGCCGGCCGCTTTCATAAGCCTGTTCATGATCGCCTGCCCAAGGCCGCCCTCCCGGAAAGATTCCGAGTAGATATGGCCGACCTCTTCGTCATCGAACTCTCTGAGAATGCGGAATAATTCGCGCGCTATGCTCTCCTCGTCTCCCCGCGAACCGGCGCTCTTGACACAGTCCGCTTCATACAGGTTTCTGGTCTCGTCCGTACAGATCACGCCTGACCGGATGCCTTTCTCCCTGTCCTTTGCTGCTGCCCTGTTGATCGCTGCTACCACCTTGTCGGGGCTGCCCTCCAGGATCACCAGCTCGCCCTTTGGCGCATAGTGACGGTATTTCATGCCGGGCGCCTTGGGTTTGATCCCCGAATCGGGTTTGATGATCGATTGGTCCACGCCGACATTTCCAAGGACCTTTGCAAGTTTTTCCCGGGTGATATAGCCGGGTCTTAAAATAACAGGCTCCCCCTCAGTCAGGTCGATGATCGTCGACTCAAGTCCGATCCCCACCTGTCCGCCGTCAATGATCATCTCCACTCTTCCGTCAAGGTCCTCCATGCAGTACCTTGCAAGAGTCGGGCTGGGTCTTCCGGACCTGTTGGCGCTCGGCGCTGCGATATAGCCGCCTGACGCATCGATCAGCGCCTGCGCGATCTTATTGCTGGGAAACCGGATCGCGACAGTATCAAGACCGCCTGTGGTCTCCGCCGGAACGCGGTCGTTCTTTTTAAAGATCATAGTGAGGGGACCGGGCCAGAACGCTTCCGCGAGGGCCGCTGCCTGCGGCGGGATCGAGCGCACGATGGGTTCAATATCTTCAAACCGGCACACATGGACGATCAGGGGGTTGTCGGACGGACGTCCCTTGGCCGCGTATATCTTTTTCGAAGACGCCGGATTGAGCGCGTCTCCGCCCAGTCCGTACACTGTTTCCGTCGGGAAAGCCACCAGGCCGCCGTCCTTAATGATCCGGCCGGCCCGCCTGATCACTTCCGGATCCGGCGCCTCCTCATTCAATACCACATACTCTGTTGTCATTATTTCCTTTCATCCGGGCAGCTTTGCCGCCGCCCCGGTCACTTGCCCATATAGTCGGCAATGACGTCCCAGACATTGCTGCTTTCCATGCCGAGACACCACTCCGCGACGCCTATGATGTTATTGGCCTCCATCACTTCCAGTTTTCTTTCGATCGATTCCACATCTTCTATCCAGATCTGATAGGTGGCGTCGTCTTCGGAGACCTCCGCGTAGTTCTGTCCGCTGGCTTCGTTCCACTCAACAGCCATTTTGTGGTTGGCAATAAATGTCTGCGTCTGATCCATGCCGTACGCCTCGCTGGAGACACCTTCCGCCGTCGTCTTCCAGATTCTTGTGTAGAAGGGAATACCGTTGATCAGCTTATCTGCAGTCACATAATTGAGGGCCTCTTCGATCCCGTATGTCACATAGTCGATCGACGCGACACTGCCTGCTTCCTGGCTTCCGCCATAGTGCTCATCGTAGCCCATGACAACGACATAATCGGCAAACACGCCCTGCTCATCAATACGGTAGTGGTCGTTGAAATTATAAGGCACATAGTTGTCTACGGAGAGAATGAGCCCTTCCTTACGGCACTCAATAGAGAGCTCTCTGATAAATTCAATATAGTCCTCACCGTAATCCTCGGTGATTCCCTCAATATCTACATTGATACCGTCAATTCCCATATTCCTGACGGTTTCCATGACAGTGCTGATCACCGCGCTTCTGGATTCTCCAGACGCGAGAAATCTCTGCTGTACGCCTTCGGGCCCGTTGAAATTATCAAGGACCGCCCAGACCTGCAGGCCTCTCTCATGTGAGCCATTCACATAATCCTGCGTCGCGCGGGAGTCCACTGAACCGCTTTCGTTCAGGACTGAGAACCAGGTGGGCGCGATCACGTTGACCGACTTCGTGCTGTCGATCCGGTCTGCCAGAGTAACGTTTCCGCCCGCTCCGGCGATCATGTGCCATGCCATATTCACTTTGCCGTCCATCGCCGTTCTCTTATACTCGGGTTCTGTATAAGTCGTGACCGGCTGCATCATTACGGTCTCCGAATCCGTCATTTTCCGGTTTTCGATATAGCCGATCATGGCGTCCTCGGTCTCCACCTTGCACCAGGTATCCATCTTGTCGAGAATGACCACTTTAGTCCCGGAGGGCACTTCACAGACGACCGCGCTTTTAACGCCGCCGGAAACCCGCAGGCTGGTATCTCTTGTGACAGTCGCTTCCTGGCGCTCGCCCCATTCCGTGTACAACCTGAGGCGGTTGGGAGCGGTAAAGGTCTCGTAAGAGAAATTGCTGTATTTGGACACAAAATCCAGTGCCACGTACAGGATCTCACCGTTCTGGACACAGATCTGATAGTCCTCTGTGGTCTCATTTCCGGATGTATCCTTCCACGTGCTGCTTCCCTCCTGCGCGTACACGCGTGTCTCGGGGAGACAATAGCTGAGTTCGCCGTCCTCTTCGGAATAATAGAAACGGTCGTTGATCAGTCCCCTCACAGCAGCCATATCGAGATAGAAGTGTTCTCCTATCTTCCGGGCGTGATAATCGGAGAGCTGGTCCTGGAGGACAACGGGATAATCGTCTTCGCTCTGGACTCCGTAATATGCATTCACATCCGCTTTCTCCGCGCTGTATGAATACTTCACATAATATGTTTTATAAAATATAGTGCCAAGGACACCGATCAGGATCAGGATCACAAATGTCGGCAACACTTTTTTCATAGGCTTTTCTCCTTTCAGAATATACGTGCCTATTATACCAAAGTATGCCTGTTGTAACAAACAAAAGAATCCGCACACGACGGAACGCTTCGAATACCGTCTGCCGCAAGCGGGTCCCGCGTTGCTCACTGATATACGAAGCGTTCCAAGATGTGAAGCTAATATGACTATAGACTTGATGTAAGACGCAAGACGACTGTCTTACAATGATAAGCGGCGGCCTGCAGAGACAGAAGGATCCAAATTTGCCCGTGAGTTTGTCCGCTGTGCCCGGCATCCGCCCGGGAAGCATCGAAACTGTATCTTTACACAAATAACAGTTTTTAATCTGACGCTTATACTTTTGTGGAAGCTTTTCATGTCGATCTGACAATAGATCTCAGACAACAGGAGTTTCCCATTGATAATAGGTTCTTAAGAAATGAATAAGAATAACAGGTTGTGTGCCATCACCTCCCCGCCGATACAGATTGTTTCATCTGCTTCCGCCACACATTCTAGTACAGCTATTTGCCGCCCTTCAACACCGCGCGGGTCCTAAAATACGAAACTGCGCATTCTCGTGATTTTCGCACAAAGCGCGTTCGCAGGCTTTCAAATCTTCTATTGACGGGGGTTCACTCTATAGGTCAAAATATACTAAATACAGCAGCCGGGACATGCTGCTGTATACCGCAACAGAGCATAGATTCAAAGGATCATTATGAAGATAGAAAAGATCAGCAACAGCCAGATCCGCTGCATTCTCACGGGAGAAGATCTGGCCAGCAGACAGCTCCGCCTGAGCGAGCTTGCATACGGAACGGAAAAAGCGCGCGCCCTGTTCCGCGATATGATGGAACAGGCTGCCATACAGTGCGGCTTCGACGCGGAGAATTATCCGCTCATGATCGAAGCCATTCCGCTTGGCGCCGACAGTATCGTCCTGATCGTGACCAAGGTGGATAATCCGGAGGAGCTGGACACACGCTTTTCCAATTTCGCCCCCTCGGTCAAGAAGGACGCGCTGCCCCAGAAAGTGCAGCAGTCGCAGCTCAGCCAGCTGCTGAACGCACTTAAGGAGAACAGCGCGGGACAGCAGGGAAAGACGCCGGATGAGATCATGAAAGAGAAGCGCGACTATCTTTTGACCTCAAGGCTCTATTCCTTCGAATCCATATCCGATGTGATCCGCGCCGCGAAGCTTCTCTCCGGCGCCTACGAAGGGGAGAGCTCCCTGTACCGGGACGAGAAGACGCAGGTCCTTTACCTGCTTTTAAAGATGCGCGGCGCCGACGAAGTCGGTTCCATGCAGAGCGCCCTGGCAGCGCTCTCCGAGTACGGACAGCCCGAAAAGATCAGCCCCGCAAGGCAGCAATATGTGGTCACGCACTGCAGTCCGATCCTTGCGCAGAATGCCCTTGAAACCCTCTCAAAGCTGTAAGTTTCTTTGTATATTTTATGAAAACAGGTGCTGCGGCACCTGTTCTTTTTCGTTATTATTACTGGTTTTTTAAGGATACAATCCTAAAATGACATTGTATTTTACAGTACCCGATGCTAGAATTAAAATGCTAGATAAGCTGTGGGTTTTACAACTTAGCGGTTTACCGCTGCAATATTTACAGGAGGAAAACAAATGGCAAGAAAGTTTCTCACCATGGATGGTAACGAAGCTGCTGCACACGCCGCGTATGCGTATACAGAAGTAGCTACCATCTACCCCATCACCCCTTCATCTGTTATGCCTGAGCATGTTGATGAGTGGGCTACAGCCGGACGTAAGAACATCTTTGGTCAGCCCGTTCAGGTTACCGAGATGCAGTCTGAGGCTGGTGCTGCTGGTGCTGTCCACGGCGCAATCGCTGCCGGTGCTATGACATCCACCTTCACAGCTTCCCAGGGTCTTCTTCTGATGATCCCCAACCTTTACAAGATCGCTGGCGAAGGTCTTCCGGCCGTTATCAACGTTGCCGCTCGCTGCGTATGTACTCATGCACTGAACCAGCGTACAGGAAGTCATGGATCTGACTCCCGTCGCTTACTGCGCAGCAGTAAAGGGCAAACTTCCCTTCATCAACTTCTTCGACGGATTCCGTACATCTCACGAAATCCAGAAGATCCAGATCTGGGATTATGACGATCTCGATGAGCTGATCGACCATGAGGCAATCGCAGAGTTCCGCGCTAACTGCCTGAACCCTACACATCCCTGCCAGATGGGCTGCGCTCAGAACCCTGACCTGTTCTTCCAGACCCGTGAGGCCTGCAACTCCACTTACAACGCAATGCCTGCAGTTGTTCAGGAGTACATGGACAAAGTCAATGCCAAGCTCGGCACAGATTACAAGCTGTTCAACTACTACGGCGCAGCAGACGCTGAGAAGGTTATTGTCGCTATGGGTTCCGTTAACGAGACCATCGAAGAGACTGTTGACCACCTCAACGCAGCTGGCCAGAAGGTCGGCGTCATCAAAGTTCGCCTGTACAGACCTTTCTGCACAGAAGCTTTCCTGGCAGCTATTCCGAAGACTGTCAAGCAGATCTCCGTTCTTGACAGAACCAAAGAGCCCGGCTCCATTGGCGAGCCTCTGGCACTGGATGTCAAGGCAGCGATCGCTGGCACTGAGTTCAAGGATGTTCCTGTATTCTCCGGCCGTTATGGTCTTGGTTCCAAGGATACAACACCTGCTCAGATCATCGCTGTTTACAACAACACCGAGAAGAAAGAGTTCACCATCGGTATCACTGATGATGTAACCAACCTTTCCCTCGATCCCGGCAAAGAGATCGTTACAACTCCCGAAGGAACGATCTGCTGCAAATTCTGGGGCCTTGGTGCTGACGGTACCGTCGGTGCGAACAAGAACTCCATCAAGATCATCGGCGACAACACCGACATGTATGCGCAGGCATATTTTGACTATGACTCCAAGAAGTCCGGTGGTGTTACGATGTCTCACCTGAGATTTGGTAAGAAGCCCATTAAGTCCACTTACCTCATCCACCAGGCGAACTTCGTTGCATGCCACAACCCGGCATACATCCGCAAGTTCAACATGTCCCAGGAGCTGGTAGACGGCGGCACATTCCTGCTGAACTGCTCTTGGAACGCAGAAGAGCTCGAGACACACATTCCTCCGCAGGTCAAGAAGTTCATCTATGATCACAAGATCAACTTCTACACCATCGACGGCGTTAAGATCGGTATCGAGACCGGCATGGGTAAGATCGGTATCGAGACCGGCATGGGCCCGACACGTATCAACACCATCCTTCAGTCCGCATTCTTCAAGCTGGCTAACATCATCCCCGAAGAGGATGCAATCGCCTACATGAAGGCCGCTGCTGAGAAGACCTATGGCCGTAAGGGCCGCGACGTTGTCGAGAAGAACTGGGCAGCGATCGATGCAGGTGCCAAGAATGTTGTCAAGGTTAACGTTCCCGAGTCCTGGGGCCAGGCAGAAGGTGAAGAGTATGATCTCGTTCACGCTACCGGCGCAAGACAGGATGTTGTTGATTTCGTAAACAACATTCAGGTTAAGGTCAACGCTCAGGAAGGCAACACTGTTCCCGTTTCCGCAGCAGGCGTTTATGCAAATGGTGCTACACCTTCCGGCGCAGCTGCATATGAGAAGCGCGGTATCGCAGTCAACGTTCCCGTATGGGCTTCCGAGAACTGCATCCAGTGTACTTTCTGCTCCTAT